>CAYYER010000001.1:0-32288 GCA_964471045.1 uncultured archaeon
GAAGAAAGTTGAGCAAAAGAGAGTTGAAAGCTTTGAAGACTGGAATGCTCATTCTGGAATTAACTAAAAAATGACCCTTACTATTTCCTCAGATAAATCTTCTTCTTTAAATATTTCAAGTATTCTTTATATTTTTCCTTCTTGAGTATTCCGTCTCTTAAGGCTGAGTCCAATACAGCTTTTACCACGGAAAACCTTAGAGCGTTTCTACTTTTCTGGTCTATTTCCATTTGTTTCTCTACCAATTTTAAGGCCAAATCGCACGTATTCAAACTTACTTCTATGCAATAATTCAATTCATCAGGACTTTTTGAGATACAGTAGGAGAGGTAAGAAATCATCCTAAGATTATTCAGCTTCTTCAACCTTTCCTTAACTTTTTTTGGATTTGTTTTCTGGTAATCTTCAGCAATCTCTTTCTTCATTCTCCCAACAGCTTCGAAAAATGTTGAAAGCTGTTTGAGATTAGAAGTTGCGATAACATTCCTTTTAACTATTAGGCCTAAAGGTGTGACAATTTCTTGACTATAAACAGTTGGAACTTTAGTTTTACTAACCCTCTTGTACAAGTCTCTAATTAATTCTTCGAAAACTTTTGTCATCTATCTTCACCAAAAATTTTGGTATTGGTTTTTTTAAACTTCTCCGAATCTAAAACCGAAATTTCTTCTAGACCTATAGCTAAAGGTGCGTGAGGGGTTGGATAGAATGAAATTATAGTCAAAAGATTCTCTAAGTCTTTCATCATATTTAACGCTACCTTCCTGCTCTTCGGTATATCCTTACCCCTAATTTCATTTTCTCCGTAAACTGCTTCCGAAAATCTTAGGGAGTCATAGAGATGTAGAAGCTCTCCTGGATAAACATAGGTTGCACTCAAGGTTTCGTTTCCTAGCTTTATTCTAAGATTGTGTAAAGGCACTAAAGCTGGGTTTAAGCCTTCTCTTAAATCCTCCCTTACTCTCATCACATCTCTCTCTTTATCTATCAAAATTTCGATCAACCTCCAATTTTTTTCTCCCCTTCCGTACCTATCGTCTGGACCAGACGAAAAATATCTTTGCAAGGTAGTTTTTGCACTCCTCAAAACAGAGTGAATTTTTGAAATTATATCAAAGGTATAATGTTTTTCGGGATATGAAATAAGGAGTAAATCGAGCGAGTAATCCTTTCTTATAGAAGCTCTTAATTTATTTATGTATTTTTCGCCGAATAATCCATACTCTATTTTCTCTTTCACTTTTCCCAAATCGAAAAGTCTCCTCACGAACTCTTTAAGCTTTTCAGACATATCCTTAAGATAGAAAAGAAAAATATTAATTTCTTATCCTTTTCTCCCTTCTTTTTCTTTCTCCTTCAAAACTCTGGCTAGCTCGCGAATAAGCCTTCTCACGTATTCACGCATTTCATAAACTTCCTTATCGGGAATTTGGTCTATTTTCTTTTGGTCCGCTAATTTCTTCAAATCTTCTATTCGCTTCCAAACATCCCAGTAATAGCCCTCTACAAGCTTTTTATCGATGAACTCTCGCTTGAAAGCCAAAGGAATCTCTTCCTCTTTCTTAGGCATTTTCTTTAGGGTTTTTAAAGCAGTAATAGCTGCCTTATAAAGCACTTCGTGCGTCCTCTCCAAAATCTTTTCTCTTTTCCTTAGCTCTAAAGCATTGAGCAAGCTAAACATTTTATTAACAAATTTCTCCGCTTTATCGATCCACTCGTCTACAAAAGCTCCGCTCACATCCATTAGCTCTTTATGCTCAATCTTTTTCCTGATTTCGATTATTTCTCTCAGCCATTCTGCATACTCTTGCTCTAGAATACCTGGCTCAACCAAGTATTTCTTAACTTCTTGGTAGGCTTTACTAGGAACAGGAGGAGCCAGACCCATGAACATTAGGACAGCTTGCGCAGTATTCAGCATAGCATAATAGCAATCCTCAGCAAGCATTAAGAGCTTAACAGTCTTTGCTCTCATTAGCTTCTTGGGAGCTCCTTCCATGTAGCTTTCTATAGCTTCTCTTGTAGCAGGAATTCTCCCCATCTCCAAGAGTTTTTTTATTGGCGTGAAGAAGCCTGTATCATAAATCGCAACTCCCTCTTTTATAAAGTTATAAATTATTGGATGGCAAACTCTTGCATAATCCCAGAATTCGGTTAGAGTATAGCTAGGCTGAACAGAGATTCTTTCGGAAATTTTCTTGGCCATTTGCTCCAAATCCTCGTCGAGCTTTTCTTGAAATTCTGGAGTTATTTTAAAGCTAGCATCGTCTATGACAACAAAAACATCTACGTCGCTCTTCGGCTTAAACTCTTCTCTTGCGACAGAACCCATCATCACTATGCACTTGACATACTTTCCATACTTGTCCAAAACCTTCTTCGCAAATTTTTTTACCTTTTCCAAAACTTCCTCCTTCGTCTCAAGCTTCTCTTCCTTCTTTTTTTCTTTTTTTGCCATCTAACCACTTCTTTTAACTTCAACCCTCAAAGGACAGAACGAAACTTCTTCACACTTTGGAATGTATTCCTCTCCCTGCTTATGAGCGTGCTCTTTTACCAAAGAAAAAACATAAGGGTCTCTTTCTTTCAACCTACTCAAGTCAGAAGTTTCTACTCTGTTAGCTGGCAACAAGCATCTTCCCTGCTTGTCCATAAAATTCCCTTTACACTTGTATTCCATCCTACTCACCTTCCATCTCTTCCAAAATACCTTTTGGCAACAATTTTTTCATTCTTTCAATTATTTCTTTTGCAAGCTTTAGTGCTTTTTCCAAGTAAGCTGGACTTACTTCCTTAACTATTTTATGGTCAATATCCTTCCAGAGCTTATCCAACTCCTCAAACTTTTCTATAAATTCTGGTTCTAATTTTTCCTCCTTCACGAGCTTTTCCAAGAAGCCTGGGATAGCCTTTTGGTCTGGCTGAGCCTTATAATAATGCATTATTACAGCTTGGCAAGCATCGGTTGCCGCATACCTCAACTCAAAAATCATCGATTTTAGGTCAAGCTCGATTTTCTTGACTCTTGCTTCGCTAGCCCTTGCCTTTAGCTTTACAGCTTCTTCGCTAGGCGGTATCAAACCCATCTGGAGCATTCTTTGAACGGGCTTAATAAAACCTGTATCATAAATAGGCAGACCATATCTTAAGAAATTTATTAGCTCTGGGGAGCCAAGCTTTACCCAATTCCAGAATTCTGTAAGAGTGGTTGTTTGAATGTGCAAATCCTTAAGCTCTTGAGCGATTAGATAAAGCTGAGTATTAACCTTTTGCAAATCCTCCGAGCTTTTTGTGGCCGTATCATCCAGAATGACCCAAACATCTATGTCGCTACCCTCCTTCATCATTCCCCTAGCTGCAGAACCGAAGATTAAAACTGATTTAATTATCTCGCCGTACTGCTTTCTAGCTTCATTGGTAAAAGCTATGACTTTTGAATAAACTTCCTTAGGAGGTTTTTTTACTTCCTTAACTTCTTCGACCAATTTCTCAGCTTTTTCCAATTCCTCTTCTAGCTTTTCCAAAGCCATATTTATCTTTTGGGATAACCTATTTAAATATTTTTCTATTTTTAACCACTCATAAGTGAAAACATTAGAGCAAGTAAGGTAGAACTGGATTTAGCAACTGCAAAAGAATAAGATTAAAGATGAAGTTTACTGGGATGGAAATGAAATCCATCTCCCCAAAGCCTTCGTACTTCGCAAAATTTTTAAAAGCTAGGACTATCAGCATGATCCAAACCAAGCTCAGGCCCAAGCCTGAAAGGAAATAGATTAAGAGAACTGCTATAAAATCCCTGGGATTTCCCGGTCCTATGGAAGAAGGGTTGAAGCTCGGATTGTAAACCCATCTATCTCCCAAAATTGCATTGACTATACCTGGAGCTATCAGGAGAAAAATACAAAAATAAATGCCCGGAAGCAAACCATACTTTAGAGTAACTAGAATGGTTGAAATGGTGGTAAACTCTATTCCTCCTATGGTAGTCGGATTAAGCCTTCCTATTATGCATTTCTCTATCAAAACGAGCATGCAAGCTATCAAGAAGACTTGCTTAGTCAAAAAGACTAATGCACAAGCTAGGAAAGAAATAGCCAGGGCTATTTTTGGTTTTGCATCTTCCATGGTTAATTTAAAATTTAGTTAAGCTTAAGATTTAAAATTTAATTTTTCAAAAGACCAAAATTTTAAAATGATTAAGGTTGGGGTCAATGCTTCTCGCCGCTTGCTCTGGAACTATCCTTTGAGTAAAAGGTTTAAGATTCTCGACATGTTCCTAGAAATTTTTGAGAGATTTAAAAGGAGGGAAGAGTGGTACGTCGAGCTTGGAATAAGTGCATTCCCAGAAGTGTTTGGAGCTAGCGGAAAGGGGATTAAAAAGCAGGTTGCCCTCAAGATCAGAAGAGTTGCCGATAAAAGAGGTTTTAAGCTAACCATTCACGCCCCCCATATAAACGAGAAGCTAATGCCAGATTTAAATCTGTGCTCTTTAAGTAAGGAGGAAAGGAAGACTTCTCTAAACTATGCGCTTTCGACCATAGATTTGGCTTACTTGCTAGAAGCCGAGTTTGTAACTTTCCATCCAGGCTACATTTATAAGGGTTTTAGTCCGGGAAAGGAGAGATTTTTATCCAACTACTTGCATGAAGCAAAAAAATATTTGATTGAAAGCTTAAAAAAACTTGCAAGCCATGCAGAAAAGAATGGTTTAACCATTACCATAGAAAACATGGAACCAAGGATAGACGTTGGCTATCTATTAACCCATCCCTCTGAAACCAAAGAAGTGGTTAAGGCTGTTGGGAATAAGTTTTTGAAAATAACCTACGATGTAGCTCATGCTGCACTGGCTGCAAGCTATTACAAGTTTGACCAGGTTAAAAATTTTATGGAAATAGCCGACCAGGTTGTAAAGCTCCACATTCACGACAACCTTTGCAAGCCAGGACTTTATGGAAGAGTGGATTATGCAGAAGGAATAGGAGACTTGCATCTGGTTCCGTTAATAGGGAAAGGAAAGGTTCCGAACGAAGCGATTTTAAAAGTTGCGGGAAGGAAAAAGCTCGTGATCTATGAAGTCACTCCTTTAGAAGTTGAGTTCAGGCTTAGCCTGAAAAAATTAAGAGAAATTTTTGGCATTCCAGACAGCTTGTAGTTATCTCAACTCTTCTTTCTTCCATTTTTCAGGGGCAACTCTTTCGGTAGCAGCCCTTCCCAGGAAAGTATGCTCCTCTTCAGGCACATAAACTAAACCTTTCAAAGGGTCTAGAGCGTGCTCGAATATTATTGCTCTTTGCCTTTCCAAGGAAGCTATTTCGCCAGTAGCAAAACCGTAGAATTCCATCGGTAGTTTTTCGGGCGGTACATCCTTTTCCAAAAATTCAACTATTTTCCTTAAAGCGATTATGGATTGCTTGATAGGGTCTGGACCTCCTCCTCTCTCAAAAATTATGTAGTAATCTTTCTCATCCTTCCCAAAACCTTTCTTTCTCAGCTTATACATTAGCTTGTAAAGGTACAATTGTTGCTCCGAACCCAAAGGAATTGGTATGTGAGCAGGGGCTAGAGGGGAGGGATAGCCTACATGAAGAACGATTACAAATTTTCCTGCCTCCTCTGGTAAGCAATCTATTACAACCTCTGGGTCTAATCTTATGCTTAACATATGCTCAAAATCCATCGCTACAGCTAAGCAGAAGAAACCGGCTTCTTCATTGACTTGCTTAGCCAGATAATACATTTGAATTGGATTCGGTAAGCGGAGCCATTCTTCTATGCCTCTATGAGCCATCGGAGTTTCTAGAACTAAAGGCATGTTATACTTCTTTATTATCTTTTTTAAATCGTAATAAGTTTTCTTTGGATTCTTATCTTGGTTCAAATGCCCCCATATGTATTTAGCAGAAACTGCAGGAACCCATAGATAGCTGTACTTCCTAAAATTCTCATCGTCTATACTTTTCTCCTTTATTCCTTTTTCTCTCAGCCATTCTTCCACGCTTTTTTTCTCGCTCCTAGCAAAAAATTCTATGGTTGCATTTACTATGTTATTCCAGAGAGGATCATTAGTTCTTTCCATCCATTTTGCGATGAAATAGTAAGCTATTCTTTCAGGACCATAATGCAGAGTTCTTGATTGAACATAGTTTAAGAGAGCTGTTCTTATATCGGAGACCAAAACATTTAAACTTCTCTTAATTTGTTCATTGACTATTTTTTTCTTGTCAGGTTCCAAACTCTCATAATCTTTTCCAGTTTCTATCTCCCATGTTTCGACTCTATCTAAGATTCTTCCTCTTAGAATTTCTGCTAAAGGTCTTCCAATAACTTCAATCCATATAAAATCTTGGGGATTGAGACCGCTTGCTTTAAAAGCTCCTTTTATATCCTCTACGCTTATCCCTTTCTTCTTTTTTAGCCATACATCATATACACATTCAGAAATATCCTCAACCCCTCCTCCTAGAGCCCAATCCAGTAAATCTTTATTTTCTTCTAAGAATTCTCTTAAAGGATTTCCGAAGAAATCGACTAAAGCTGCTGGCTGTAGATGCCTTTCGAGTAATAAAAATGGGTGAGATTCAGAAGAATGGATTAAAACATACTCGCTCTTTATTTCTCCAGATTTTTCAAGAATCTCTCTTAGTCTTTCATGCCCAAACTTATAATCCGTTTCTATAGCAGAATCCAACTCAGCAACCTCAACTCCAAAAGCCCGAGTTTCAGAATGGATTCCATACCTTACCCCTAACTTCCTTATCTTCTCCATATCTTCTTTCAAGTTTGGTGCCTTAAACTCAGAGACAGATTCCAAATCTATCTGAACAAACTGCACGCCTTTAGTTATACAATACTCAGCTTTCTTCGCCAATCCTGCATACTGAATTTTTTCGGCTTCGGGAACTGCCCCGAATATTCCGCTTGAAACTCCGATCAAATAAGCCATACTAACCGGGCACCCCAAAACTTTTCTTCAAGTATCTAACTATTCTTGCAAAATTCCCTCCCGTCTCCCTTTGATGATATTTTGCAAGCCTATGGTGCATGGCAAACTCGTAAGGTCCGACTGCTCTAAAGAATCGAAGCTCTAGGCCAAAAGTTGCGAAGAACTTTCCTATACCCAGTCTAATTTTCTTACCTAATTCCTTAAACCTTTTCCTAGATTCCTCAGCTTTCTTAAGCCTCTCTTCTAACTTTCTTTCTTTCTCTTCTTTTTCTATCTCTTCGAGAGTTTTGTAAACTTCCTTATACCCTTCTTCGACTATTTTTTCTATCGAGAGAATTTTCCCCTCTTTTTCCCCCATCTCTCCAAGCATCCTGCTTATGTACTGTTCCAACTGCTTATCCCTTGCTATAAGCTCCAAACAATTAACGAGTATCAAATTCTGAGTTCTGGTTGCGGCATACAAATTCTCTATCCACAAATCTTCGACTTGAGCACCATTGGGCAATCTTAGAACAGTTCTTTCCATCGGAATGCAAATAAAAGTGAAGTATGGACTAAAAACCCAGGGTTCTTTTCCGCCCAGAGCTGGCAAAGATTTCCTGAATTGGTCCAAAAGCATTTCCCTAGCTTTATACAAGTCGTAGGCTGTTATCTTAACTCCATATTCTTTTTCTATTATTGGGACAAATGCTCTGACAACCCTATCTATGGAAGGTTCTTGAGGCAATCCAGAAACTTTTTCGTCCCATTTTTCCCCCAAATGCTTTTTAATCTCCAAAATCTCGCTCCTAGTAAAGCCTGCTTTTGAAGCTGGAATTTGGTCGAAGTATTCTCTAGTAATCTTATACTTTTCAGCAACCTGGAATGGCTTCCATGCCCAAAGGGTGACCTTATCCACAGAAATTGCTTGGGCGTCTGGCCTCATATGAGCAGCCTTAAGTATGCCCGCTCTTCCTTCTGGCATGCTAAGAGCTTCTGTAATCATCTTATACCTTGCTATAGTTGGCTTTAGCATTTCTCTATATTCTTCTATGGAAGCTTTCCTCATTTCAACCACGCTTAAAATTCTTCTATACCTTTGCTTAACGTTTTCCTTGAACATCTCTCTCCATTCTTTATAAAGCTTGTTTTTAGTGGCTAGAACAACGCCTTGAGCCTCAGAAACCCCATATTTTTTTGCAATTTCTTTTGGGTCTGTATCCTCGTCGGTTAGCTTCATGAAATCGGCTATGATGGTAGGCCACCTTGGGGCAATTAGCTTTAAGGCTATTCCTTCCCCTGTATGCACATCAACCTGATCTATAAAAATTGCTTTAAGAGTTTGTTCCCCCTCTCTCACAAGCTTTTCTCCCTCTTCCTTCTTTCCTTCTTTAATCAGCCTCTTTCCCTTTTCGATTTTAAGAAAATGATTCATGTATTCCCTATACTTTCTCAAATCGTGCAAGGCTAGCTCAAAATCTGAAATGGCTCTCGCAACGCTAGCTAAACCTTCTTTAATCCTTGCTTCCAAAGCTTCTTTTTGCCTCAGAGTCATCTCGTAGTATTCCCTAAAGACAGGGGATACAAAAATGCTTTCTTCTATCTTTGCGGTAAAGAATCCCCATTTGGGTAGCTGAAAGGAGAGAGCATAAAAAACTTCGCTAACTTTTCCGAGCGAGGAAGTAAAATCTAGGAGCATTTCTCCCTCGTAGGGAACAGCATTTATAACTTCTCCTGGCTCGAACCTAAGCTTCGCTTCAGGTCTTTCTGGAGGAATAACAAACCATGGTCTTGGTGCAGGAAATTCTGGAATGATCACTGGCATAATATAAATTTGTTTTTTTGAAATCTTATTATTCAAGATTTACAGCCAGAGCAAAACTAAGCCAATTATCATTAAAACTATTCCAAACAATACTCCTGCTCTCTGCATTTCAAAAGGTTGATAAGTAGGATGGGCAAAAGGAAATTTTACAACTATCAACAAGCCAAGAAAGAATAAGAATCCGCCAGCTATTTTGTTTATCATAATTTAAGTAACTCCCAGCCAAGATAAATAAATATCGGTCCGAAGAAAAGCTGGAACAAGAAGTTTTTCTGATTTCCGACATAAACCAAGCCAAAGATAAAAACGCTTCCCAAAAACATTAAGACTGCTCCCAAAAGCTTAGAAACTAGAGGCGGTAAGCTTACTAACTTTACAAATTCTAAGATTTTTCCAGGATTTTCGAGCATGAATAAAATTTCATGCAAAAATTTATAACTTTTTAGTTTCTTAAAACCAAATTTTAAATATGCCAGTATTTGCAAGGACCAAGCTAGTTATACACGATGATTGTTTAGCTACTGCTCCAGGAAGCGTTTTGCCTGGAGTTCCTTACTTGCTTTTAACCTACGAGGGTCCAAACCCCCAGCGCTTGTACGAAAAGATAAAGGAGCTTTTTGCAACGATTTTTAGGCACGATCCTGGGGAGCTTCAAGAAAGGGATTTTGTTTGGGATAAGAGTGAAGCAGGAGAAAAGTTTAGGGTAAGGTTTGAGCTCATAAAGGATATGGACAGATTTTCCTTCATTCAGGTAATAGTAACCCTGCAAGGTGAAGCAAGGCCTAGCAAGGAATTTGGGAAGGAGGGAAAGGCGAAGATAAGGATAGAGGGAAGGATAAGGACCGAATATCCTCAGGATACTCTCTGGCAAAGAAGCTTATTCTATGAAATGTTTAGGGTTTTGTACCATAGGCTAATCTACGAAGAGAAAAGGCAGAGATATAAGAATCAGTGCAGGGAATGGCTTTTAAGGTTTCAAGACGAACTAAAGGCTTTCCTTAACATCTTGCCAAGGGAGAGGTAATGCCACGCTGGGTTTTTGAGGACGATTGCCTAGCTCCAGAAAGAACCTTAACCATAGAGTACAGCGGCCCAGATCCTTTTAGAGTTTGTAGAGTTTTAAGAGATATGCTCGGGAGAATTTTTCAAGTCGAAACCATAGATTTGTGGGAAAGGGATTTTAGGTGGGACATAAGCTCAGACCCAAGACCTTTTTACATGAGGATGTACGTGAATAAAGGAATAGATGCAAGAACTAGGATGATGGTCGAAATTACTGTTCAGGGTCTGCAACCATCTGACCCAAGTAAAAAAGGGAAGGTAACTATTAGAATAAGCGGGAGGTTAAGAACCGAGTACAATTTAAAATCGTTCTTTCAGCGTTCTCCTCTCTACAAAGCTTTTGTATGGGTCTATCACAAGCTTTTCTATGAAGAGGTGAAGAGAAGTTATATTCATCTGTGTAATAGGCTTATCGAAGAATTGCACTTAGAATTAAGGGCTTTATTCAAATTGCCCGTATCCGAGAGGGTAAGATAATGGGAATATTTTCGAGGATAAAGGGCATCTTTAGAAGGAAGAAAGAGGAGCCAGTAGAAGAATTGCCTGAGATTCCGGAGGAAAAGCCCTTGGAAAGCTTGGAGCCGGCAACCCTGGAAAATCTAAAGGCAAAAATGGATTTGATCCTAACCCAAATGGAAAGCTTAAAGATCCAGAATGAAACCTTGATGGAAAGACTGAAAATTATAGAAAAACTGTTGATAGAAATAAGAAAGCTAGCGGTTAGCTGAAAATCTCTTAAGGACAAAATAAGTAACAATTCTCTTTTCTAGATTTAGCCAATCCTTTAAGTATTCTAAAGTTTCATCCTCTAGCTTGCATATTTTACTAACCGAGTTTGCCCTACTCCTAAGAAAAAGAAAGTCATCCTTCGTCAGATAAATTTCCTCGTAATCCTTTAACTCCTTTAACCTCTTTACTAATTCTTCATTTCTGTTAACATAGACTCTTATCCAGAAAGGAATGATTCCTCTTTTCTTTTCTCCTAAAATTTCAACTTCTATTTCCTTTAACCCTTCTTTTTCTATCCCCAAATTCTTACAAATTTTATCCACATCCTTTTTACTACCCTCAAACTTTCCTATCCCATCTATCAATTCGCTAGCTATAGAATCAACATATTCACATCCTTCATACTCAACCAATCTTTCAGCTAAAGGAAAAAGTGGATTAGTTCTTTCTAGGAGAACCAAGTATTTTTTGATTTTCATTCCAATTAGTTAGAGGGGTAGAAAAATTTAAAATTTTAGAGTTCATCTCTACAAGTTTCGCATAACCATTTTCCTTCAACCTTTTTCAGCCCGTCATAAGCTTGACCGCAAGACTCACAAATCCCAATTTCCAAATCTTTTTCTTGATCTTCGGCTATTATTATAGGCTCGACTTTCCTCAATTTTAAGACATAGCCTGTGCCTAAAAAGTCGAAGTTAAAGAATTGAGCCAATTTTCTTGCCAGCTCTATATCTTTCCCAAAAAGCCACCAGAAAAGCTCGTTTATATAACAATAAGGACAAACCATCACATCGAAAGTTCTTTTACACCTTATGCATTTTACCTTTTTTTCTGGATTGCTCGATAAGAAGAATTTTGAAAATTTTTCGTGAAAAGATTCGAATTCCTTCCTAAGCTCTGGCTTATCCGAAAACAAGAATTTTTTGACATCCTTTGCTAAGCAATCTACGCAAATGAAATTGAACAAAGGTTCCAAGCACAATTTGCAAATCTGCGTTTCCCTTGCTTCCATTTTCTCGTGTATATTTAAACATTTTTAGAGTATTTAAGCTTTTCCTATAAAAAGTAAAATTTAAATACTTAAAGTTGGAAAAATTTTTAGTGAAAAATTATGAAATCTAAAAATTTTTTAGACGAAACGAATAGGTTTATAATCTCAGAACTTCTGAAGAATGGAAGGATAAAGCTTACAGAGCTGGCAAAAAAGCTTAAAGTAACTCCTGCTGCAGTTAAAGAAAGAGTTGATAGGCTGATAAAAAAGAAGGTCATAACCATAAGCGCTTTGATAAATCCAGAAAGCCTTTATCCCTTGAGCGCTTGCATTGGAGTAGAGGCTGATGCTGACGGGGTTAATTTGATAGTAAGAAAGCTGAGAAATTGTCCTTTGGTCTTTCATTTAGCAAAAACTTCGGGAAACCATAACTTAATAATCAACATGGTTGCTAGGGATATCGCCCAGCTCGAAGAATTTTTGAACAAGCAAATAAGGTCAGAGCCTGGAATTAGGCATGTGGAAGTAAACATAAGCAATTCAATCATAGTCCCAAAGTATTTGCCTCTAAGATTTTTTTATCCCTATGACCCAGAATATGCACCTTGTGGCTTGAGGTTTGATGATGAAGAAAGATGTCCAAGCTGTCCAGCGTTCGAGAAAAAGAAATAAATTTATCTAAAAACACTTAAAAAGTGAGAGGATGGAATTTGAGGAGAATAAAAAGGAGAAACGCTTAATGGAAAGAATTTTTTCAAAAGTGCCAGAAAAAGAGAAGATTAGATCTACGAGCATTACTCTAGGAAATATAATATGCATCCTAGCCAAGCATTTGATTAATTCAATGGGTTATGGTATTGCTGCGAGAGTAATCTCGAGAGAAATAAGAGAATTAGGTAAGAACGATATAAAAAGATTGGAGAAGCTTTTCAACATGAAAAAAACTTTTAAGAATAAAAAAAGGCTTACACGATTGGCCGGAATGCTTCTTGGGTTAGACTTAAGGATAGTAAAAGACGAAAAAGGAGAAACTCATGCGTTTATCATGAACTGTCCGTTCAACGAAATAATAAGGAAAATCCACGAGCCCTTCATTTGCAAAATGTGCGAGGAATATAATAGGGGTGTGGTAGAAAGCCTTTTCGGACCTAAGTTCAAGCTTGTACCGCTTAAAAGGATGAGTGAAGGAGATAAATACTGCAAATATCACATAGTCGAAAAAGATTAATTTTTAACTACCTTAATCTCTGTGAGGAGCATGGGAAAGAAATATGAAGTCGGGATAATAGGAGGAGGTCCAGCAGGGAGTACTTGTGCTTATTATCTAGCTAGAAAAGGCGTTGATGTGATAATATTCGACCATACTCAACCCAGGGAAAAAGTTTGTGGAGGCATCTTAAGCTCAACTCTTTTATCGAGATATACCATTCCTGTCGACATAATCGAAAGGAATTTAAATTTTTGCGAGGTGTATTCTCCCACTTACAAGAAGATCAGATGGACTTATAAAAAAACTCATGGTTCGGTTTCAAGAAAAAAATTTGATTGGTTTTTACTAGAAAAGGCGCTGGACGAAGGAGCTGAATGGAAAAAGCTCAAGGTAAACGACGTAGAAGAGAAAAGAGGGAGGTTTATACTTTCTACTAAAGAGGGGGAGTTTAAAGTTGAAAACGCTGTAGGGGCTGGCGGAGTCAATGGAATCTTAAGAAAGAAAAAAATAGGAGCGTTCCCGACAAAGCATCTTAGCAAGACTTATGACCTCAAGTTGAAGTTTGAAAAGGAATATGTAGATGAGCATTTTGAAGATGGTTGGTATCTGCTTTTCCTCGACGATAGATACGTTGGAAAAGGTTATGGCTGGCTTGTCCCAAAAAAGGATTATGTTTTAGTAGGATTGGGGTGTGAGCTAGAATACAAGGGAAATCTTAAAAAATCTTTGAAAGAATTGCTCCAGGTTCATCCCCTCCTTAAGGAAAAAATTGGAAAACCGAAGTCTGTAAAAGAGAGAGCTGCACTAATAGTTAGTCCAAAAACAGCAGAATTCTTCAAATCGAAGCATTGCGATAAGAATTGGGTAATAATAGGAGAAGAAGGCGGCTTTGTCCATCCTTTAGAAGGAGATGGTCTTACTTACGCGATGATAACAGGAGAACTTGCTGCAAAGCTTTACATTGCTAATTCTTCCTTCGAAGATTTTGATAAGAAATGGGTTGAGGAATTTGGCGAAAAAATAGTAATTCCTAAGGATGGTATAGAAAACTTTTACAACAAAAGCGTTTTGGACTTTCTTTTTGATATAGCTGAAGGGAAACCAGAACTAATCGACCAACTCTTTGAAGGTAAGCTAGAACTTAAAACTTTCCTAGCTGCCATCAAGAAAAAAACCGAAATGAATAATTCTAAGAAAGAGTCTGATAGTTAAAAATAAAGCTAGACCATTACTTTAATCTTGAACCTTTTCTCGAACTTTTTAACTTCTCTTTCAACAATCTCTTCCATAAAGCCGAATACATAAGGCAAATCTTCTTCGTAAGGAGAATCCTTTAGGTTTTCATAGCTCTTCTCTAAATTTTCTGCATGCAGCACTATCATCCTAGAAATTTCAATCGAATTTTTCTTAAGGTAATTCTTCAGCTCTTTCAAACTCAAATGGTCGTAACCTTCCGAGACCATCTTGAGAGCCAAAACGTTTGCAGGATTTTTTATCCCAACCTTGCTTTTAGGGTCGTAAGCAAAATCTTCCTCTACCTCTTTTAAGTCGTCTGCAGCCAAATTCAAAAGGCTCGTCCCATTCAAGTAAAACTTCTCCAAATCTTCTAAGTATCCTTCTTCTCCACCAGCCAACAAATGGCTTACCACAGCCCATGTAGCCCCTATTTCTCCAAGCTTTCTTTGGGTCTCTAAAATCTTTTCGAGAGAGACCAAGTTCTTTCTCACTTCTTCTATCCTTCCCTTTCTTAGACAGAATCTGTAGTAAAAATCTTTTGCCTGCACAGGGTCTAATCTTTCTCTTTTTCTTCTCGAATACTCTTCAAAAGCCCTTTCACTTCTCCTTCTAAGCCTGCTTGCTCCTTCGGTAAGCAGGTAGTGAGTGGCTTTAGCTAGATTTAGCGCTTCTCTATTCCCCGAAGAAATCCTGATCAAATTTTTAGTATCCCTCAGTAAATCCAAGATTCTCTCGTATTTTTCGTTGGAACTAATAAAACTTTCCAGATAGTTATCGCAAAAATCATCCTCTGAATCTCCTCCTGGATAAAGGAATGCACTCCCAGTTATCATATCGTATAAGCATTCTTCAGAAAAAGTTTTTTCATAATTTTGGTTGCAGGCATAAGCGGAAAGGGTTATGTTTCTGATAAACCAAGGCGGTCTGGTCTCCTTAAGCTTTCTCTTAATGATTTTAAAAATGTCTTGCTCTCGAGCGTAAACCCTTCCGATAATTTTTTCGGCTTCCCTGGCCCCGATTAAGTTTTGAAGGTTATACTTTTTACCAATAGCTTTTGCATTCTTGCCATACTTTAATCCGAGACCAAAAATCTCCAGCTTGTTTCTAAGCCTCAAGCTTAGACTCATATTTCTAATAACTAGAGTAAACCTTAAATCCTTTCGCCAGAAGATTTAAAATTTTTAAATCGAATATCTATCCGATGAAATTTTGCATACTCTACGACCCTGATAAGCCTTCCCTAGCAAAAAGAATGTTTGAAGAAACCGTTAAGCACAAAGAGATGATCGAAAAGGTTTGCGATTTTTGGGTTGGGACTACCAAAGGCTCTTCCAAAGCCATAAGCTTCTGGTTAAAAAGGCTTGAAGAGGAAGGTTTGGAGGAAAGATATTTATTTCCAGGGCAAGTTTGGCATGCCTTGGCTGGAAAGCACGCCAAATACATCCTAAGACCAGAGTTGCTGAACAGAACTCCTTCTTTCAAAAGCTCTCTTGCTCGCTTGTACACAAAACTCGGAAAGCTTGCAACCAGATTTTTATATCCTTATTCTCCTCCTTATGAATTGGATTTTGGCTACCTAATCCTGGGGCCAGGGACGAGCGTCGGAGATTTTACAGGAGCTGCTAGGATAAGCGATGAAGATGCTTTAGCTTGCGTAGAAAATTATTTGGAGAAGAATAAAGCTTGTTATGGAGTTTACATAGAAGGAGGTTCTGGGGCGAGGATACCAGTGAGTAAGAGGATAGAATTAATAAAAAAAGCTAGAGAGATTTTGCCGAGCGATAAGGTTCTCCATGCAGGCGGGGGAATCAGGAGCCTGGAGGAACTAAAACTCTTGCTCGATTTAGGAACCAAGCCAGTAATAAGCACTCATTTCGAAGAAAAACCAAAAGATATTTATAGGTTTGCTAAAGAAGTGTATAAAAGGGTATAATGCCCTTCCATAAGGTCCATCTAATAAAAATACCCTGGAGAATAGCGATAGGAAAGAATGCTATCAAGACCATACCGAATCTCTTGGAAGAGCTTGGAGTTTTTTCTGCTCTCTTAGTCCACGGACCTCTAACCTCCGAGCTTGCTGGAAAAAGAATAGAAAAAATTCTAAGGAGAAATGGGTTTGAAGTTAGCTCGTTCATCGTAAACAAAGCGGATTTTTCGAGCGTTAAAAAAGTGGAGAAAAAAGCTAGGGCTTTAAAAGCCCAAGCTTTATTGGGGATAGGAGGAGGAAAAAACATAGACGTTGCAAAAACCGCTGCTTTCAAGCTCAAAATACCTTACTTAAGCGTTCCGACCATTCCTTCGCACGATGGCATAGCTTCGGCTTGCTCGAGCCTTTTCAAAGGAAGAAAAAAACATTCCCTGTTTTTAGATCCTCCTGCTGCCATAGTTGCTGACATGAAGTATTTGAGCAAAGCTCCCTTTAGATTTTTTGCCTCGGGCGCTGGAGACGTTATAGCAAAGTATACTGCAGTAACCGATTGGGAGCTTGCAAAAGAAAGGAAGGGAGAATATTATGGAGAGTATGCAGCCCAAATAACCTCTCTTGCAGCTTCTGTTATAATGGAGAATGCATCTAGGTATAAAGAAGATTATGGGTCGGCGGTAAGGCTTTTGACAGAAGCTTTGATAAGCTGTGGCTATGCGATGTGTATGGCTGGCTCTTCCAGACCATGCTCAGGCTCAGAGCATTTATTCGCCCATGCCATAGATTGGCTCTATCCATCAAACCAAGCTTTGCACGGAGAAAAAGTTGCTCTGGGAACTTTAATAATGAGCTATTATCAAGGAAAAGACTTTGAGTTTGTTAAGGAAGTTCTTAAGACTTTAAAGCTTCCTACAAACTATAGGGAGATAGAAATTCCTAGCAAGATTTTGATTAAGGCGGTAACCCACGCTTCAAAGATGAGAAAAAGGTATACTATACTCGATGAGCTAAGAATAAAGAAAGGGAAAGAAAGGGAGGTTGAAAGAGTTCTTAAAAAATTGGAAATCATCTAGCTTTTTTCGAAATCTCGAGGAAATAGTAGGTTTTTGAAATTAGGTTGAATGCATACATTATCGAGATGAAGAAAGATGCGACTATCGCTTCTATTACTAACAAGTGATAGTTCTGCAGGATTAAAGAAATCGCCCTTGTAACCTCGTAAGACTGAAATGCTTGAGCAGTCGAAGAGATAACAAACCTAAGCTCGGAGAATATGGGCAAAAGGATTGCCGTCGAAATGAAGAGGGAGAATAGGAATATGACAAAAATTATGAAGCGCGTTAAAACCCAGAAAGAAAAAGTGCTGAAAACTTTTTTCTTTACTAAGTTAAAGCTCCTTGCTAAAGCAAAGTCAAAGCTATCCTTTTTTATGACAACGGCTGGTAAAGCAAAGATGAAAATCCAGTCTATGAGGATTTGGAATATTATAGAAAAACTCTTGAGGAAGAAGGTGAGGAGGACTAGTATGCAAATAACCAGGCAAAGAGCAAACATTTGCAAGTAAACCTTCTTAGAGTACTTCAAGCATTTTTCAAAACCTTTCTTCGATTTTATATCCCAAATTAGGGCACCGCTAAACCAAATGTTTACCAATACTGTAGCTATCAAGGCTATTGCTATACCAGCCAAATTGGCATAGAAAATTTGTACGTCGACCGAAGAGGGGGAAGTATAAAAAGATGGAATTCTAGAAAGGATTGGCAAAAGAAATATCAGCAGGGAAAGCGAGAAGATGAGATACAAGAGGAAGAAAGGGAGGAATCTTCTCGGCCAGAGCATTTCCCTTAAACTCCTTGAAATTACCCCAATTATGCCCATGTTTTTAATTTGGAAAAATCCGTATTTAAAGGTTAAAAAACAAGTATTTTTGGATGATAGTTGGCTTAGTGGGAAAGCCGAATAGCGGGAAATCCAGCTTTTTAAAAGCAGCTACTTTAGCAGAAGTTGGAATTTCCCCCGTTCCATTCACTACTATTAAGCCCAACGTAGCTGTTGGTTACGTTTCGATAGATTGCGTATGCAAAGAGTTTGGAGTTGAGTGCAACCCGAAAAAAGGTTATTGCAAGAATGGAAAAAGGTTTGTCCCGATTAAGCTTGTGGATGTGGCTGGCTTGGTTCCCGATGCCCATAAGGGTAAAGGCTTGGGCAATCAATTCTTAGATGATTTAAGGCAAGCTTCTGTTCTAATCCATGTGGTCGATTTTTCTGGCTTAACTGATGAGGAGGGAAAACCAACAAAAAACCATGATCCAAGCTTGGACATAGAGTTTTTAGAGAAAGAAATCGACTTATGGTTCGCTTCCATAATTAAAAGAGCTATCCAGAAATTTGAAAAGAAGATTGCAAAATTTTCCAAAGCAGATTTATTTCGAGTGCTAGCCGAACCACTCTATGGATTAGAAGTTAAAAAAGAACATGTAGAGAAGGCTTTGGAAAAAACTTCTATAAGCGATGTGGAAAATTTTGCAAAAGTTTTAAGAAAAATTTCCAAGCCGATTTTGATAGCTGCGAACAAGATAGATTTACCCCAAGCTCAAGCTAACTTTGAGCGATTGAAGGAAAGGTATGAGCACATAGTTCCTACGAGTGCTGAGGCTGAGATTGCCTTGAAAAAAGCTGCAGAGAAAAATTTAATAGAATACTTACCAGGAAATGATTTTAAGATTTTGGAGGAAAGCAAGCTTGATGAAAGGCAGTTAAAAGCCTTAAAGCTCATAAGGGAAGGAGTTATTGAAAAGTACGGATCGACAGGAATTCAAGCTTGCTTGAATAAGGCTGTGTTTGAGTTGCTTGACTACATAGCCGTCTACCCCGTTGCAGATTCTAACAAGCTGTGCGATAAGGAAGGGAATGTCTTGCCAGACGTCTTTCTTGTGCCTAAAGGAACTACCTTAAAGGAATTCGCTTTTAAAATTCATACTGAGATTGGGGAAAAGTTTATTTGCGGAATAGATGCCAGGACAAAAAAGAGGTTGTCCGCTGATTATGTTTTAAAGGATAGGGATGTAATCGAAATAGCTTTTAGAAAATAGACTGAGTTATGTTCCTAAGTTTTTCGATTATTTTAGCGAAAAAACCTGTTAAAGGATAGGTTCTAGGTTTATAGGTAGAGCAATAGACATACTGCTTGACATTGTTTACGTACAAGTTTCCTGAATAATACTCATCTGCTTCTAAGGGTTGAGGGAGAGTGAAGTTTAGAATTTTTATTTCACCTTTTTTGGCACTATCAAAAGATAAGCTAGTTTTAAACCTTTCGGTTTTGTATCCGTAGCTATTATATTCATTCCAGCCTTGTAAGCTTCCATCCTCAAAACTATAGATTGTTTTCGAGCCATCTTTTTCTACTTCAATGTAATCTATGGCAGCATCCCATTTATTATTTCCATCGCCAGGGGAGTAAACTCCTATACCTATCTTATGGGTTCCGCTGAGTTCAAGCGAATATTCGTACCATTTCTCCTTTTCAGCATAACAGAAATCCAAAACATCTGTTCTTTCCTCATCAAGCCAGTAAGAAAGTGTTCTAAAACCGCAATATTTTGCATCGTGGTTTATCATCCATCTCCATGTTATTTTTCCGCTATTTCCAAAATCGATTGTTTTGTAGATATAATTTTTCTCTCCTCCCCAGTTATCGTTTTCTGGGTCAATAAATACCGCGTAAGAGCCGTCATAAGCATACGAGGAAGTAATGTATACATCACCGCTCTGCCCATAAGTTGAGTACTTGAGAGTGAGATTGGCTAGCCCTGCTGGTATGTTCTTAGTAGCTTCTATTGCAATTTTCACTTCATTAGAATCAGGCTTGCAAAGTGTTTCAAGTATTCTATAGTTGGGAAGCCATTCAACCTTTTCGTAAGGCACGGGCAAGCTTATTTCTTCGACTCCAGCATCCCTGCTGAAGCTTGTAGCTTCGTAAGTGAATTCCATGGAAGATGAAGAAGAATAATACTTACTGTAGTTATAGAAGATATCAAACTTGAATGAAAATTCTAGAGGAATTCCAGTTTCTTTATCATAGCAGGAAAATATGGTAAAGTTAACATTTTCGCTTTTAACATAAAGGGGAAGCTCCATCTCTTCCTTCATCAACTTTTCAACATCCATGTCAAACCTAAAGTTTTGACAAGTTCTTCCGGCAACTTTCTTTTCTCCTTCGTAAGAAATCTTTGCTATACCTTTATCCTTCCATTCTTGTAATTTTTGAGTTTGAGCTTGAGGGGGCATGGGAGTCTCTCCAAACGCTACTTCTGATTCAACCTCCTTGCAATGATATTCTGGCTCGATTATAGAAGTTTGATAGCACATCACATTTCCTTCGGGAAGCACATAATATTCGTAAGTATTCCTGTAAGAGCTAAAGTAATAAGAGCTCTCTGGAGTTTCGAGTCTTATGGTTGTTTTAATCTTCCCGTTTTTTGCAATAGTCTCTGCGCTTCCTCTTAATTCGCTTCCTATTCCTCCTGAGCTAATATTTGCTTTTATATCATAAGTTATCCTATACTCCTTCAAATTCTCCATCCTTTGGAAGAGTCGGTCTAAAAGCTTGAGCGGGTCTGGCTTAAAAAACCAGTTATAATAGTATCCTGCAAAGAAAATTAATCCAGACGCAGATAGAATAAGTATTAAAAAGAAAACTTTTACCGCAGTTTCCATAATTAAATTTAGTTTTTTTACCTTAAAATTTAAATTAACCTGAAATCTTCCTTGACTGTAGTCAAAACTAAGTGCGTATTAGTTCTTTCGACAAAGGGCATCGCTAGAATTTTTTTGACAAATTCGCTCAATTCCTGTCTTCGTCTAAACTTAGCTATGATCAAAGCATCTGTCAAGCCAGTAATGTCATAAACTGCACAAACGTTCTTAAGCTTAGCTACCTCTCTCTCAACTTCCAGAAGCTTTCCCTTAGAAACCGTTATTTCTATCACTGCAGTCAACTCATAGCCAAGCTTTTCGTGGTCAACTATTGCTGCATACCCCTTTACTATTCTTTCTTTTTCCATCCATTTTATCCTAGAAATGACTGTACCGACTGATAGATTAAGATGCCTGGCTATTTCTCTGAAAGAAAGTCTCGAGTTTGAAAGCAAGAGCTTAAGGATTTTAACGTCTGTCTCATCCAGTTCTATCTTTCTCCTCATCTATTAGATATTTGTTAATATAAAATTAAATTTTTTGAATTTTTGTTCAATTTTCAAGCTATAAAAAATTTATATTTTTAGATTTAAAAGTAATGAATGAACAAAGAGAAGGAAGGGTTAAACAGCATATTAGAAACGGTAAAAAAAGAAAAGGTAAAAAGAGTCCATTTTCAGTTCGTCGACATTGTCGGCAACTTAAAAAGCGTTAGCGTACCTACGGCCGAAAAAAACTTAAAGGATTTTGAAGATTATCTGGAGAATGGTGTTGGTTTTGATGGTTCTTCGATAGAAGGTTTTGTCAGAATAGCTGAAAGCGACTTGGTTCTAAAGCCTGATCTATCGACCTTTAAAATTTTCCCTTGGAGAATAAACGAGATAAAAGAAGGGAGGATTATTTGCGAAGTCTTAAAACCTGGGGGATTTCCTTTTGAAGGCGACCCAATTTATGCTCTAAAAAGATGCGAGAAAAAGCTGGAGAGAAAGCTTGGCAAAGGAACAACCTATCAAGTAAGCTCCGAGATCGAGTTTTTCCTTTTTGAGATGAAAGATGATATAGTAACCAGGCCTTTGAAAACTGATGTCTACGGATATTTCGACTATGCTCCCTTACACAAAACGACTCTAGCTTTGAACAGAGCTATAGATTACATGCAAGCTCTAGGCCTTACAGTCTGTAAAGGGCACCATGAGGTAGCGAAGGGTCAGTATGAAATAGATTATAAGCATGATTCTGCCTTAAGGTCTGCCATAAACTTCGTGAACTATAAGCTTTGCGTTAAGACCGCAAGCGCTGAAAGTGGCCTGCTCGCAAGCTTCATGCCAAAACCGATTTATGGAGTCTATGGCTCGGGGGCCCATACCCATCAAAGTCTTATGAAAAATGGGGAAAACTTGTTCTTCGATGAAGAAGACGAATATCATCTTTCTTCCTTAGCAAAGCATTTCCTCGCTGGACAATTAAAATGCGTTAAAGAAATAGTTGGAGTGACCAATCCTACCGTCAATTCTTATAAAAGACTAGTAGTTGGTTATGAAGCGCCCGTTTACATCTGCTGGGGAACTAGGAATAGGTCTGCCCTAATAAGGAAGCCAGAATACTTTCCTGGAAAAGAAAAGGAAACTAGGCTAGAAGCAAGATGGCCAGACCCTTCTATGAATCCTTTCCTTGGCTATGCTGTAATGCTTGAAGCTGGCTTGTACGGAATAGACAAGAAAATAGAACTTCCCGATCCTATAGAAGAAGACGTTTATCATTTCGACGATGCAAAGTTAAAGAAGTTCTACATAGAGACTTTGCCCAGGTCTTTGGGAGAGGCTATGGAACTTACGAGAAAGAGTAAAGTAGTTGAAAATGCTTTGGGTAGCTTCATCCAAAAAAAGCTCTATGAAATGCATGAAAAACAATGGGATGAGTATAGGACCCAAGTTCATCCATGGGAAGTTGAAAGGTATTTATTCATCTAGCCTTTAATCTCATTATTTCGGCATAAAGTTCATTCAAGACATTCGTATAAGCTTCCTTCCCTTCCTCGATCCTATCCATTATAGCTTCTAATCTTCGAGTAACTTCTTCGCTTATGTATTCTCCATAATTTTTGATCAAGAAATTATAAACCTTGAAGCCGAGCTTTGTGTTAACTAGCTTATTCCTCCTTTCGACCACATATTTTCTTTCCAACAAGACTTGAACAATTTTCGAATAGGTGCTAGGCCTTCCAATCTTTCTCTCCTTCATCAAGCCAACAACCTCTCCTTGCGAAAATGGCCAAGCTTTCGGAGCTCTTTTTATTCTTGCAAAGATTATTCTGTAAAGTCCGCTTTCCACCCTTCTCTTCACTTCAAAATGAACTAGCCTGTTAAAACCTTCCTTAATAATTTCGACCGCTAATTCCAAGCTTGTGTCATTCCCAAAAACCTTAATTTTTAGAATTTGATACTTAACTTCGATTTCTCTCATTTGGCTTGCCATAAACCTTTTGAAAATCAAATCGTAAAGCATGCAATGCTCCTCACTCAAAACTTTAACAAACCTTATCCTACCAGAGAAAATCAAATCCTTAAGTTTGGCTGGATCTATGGCTCTAGTCGGTCTAATGCATTCATGAGCCCCTTCCTTTCTATAGCTTCTTCCAACAAAAAATTCTTTCCCAAACTTCTTTTGAATATAATCTTTTGCCAGGTTAATTCCAAAGGTTGAAACGCTCGTAGAATCTGTTCTATGATAGGTTATTAGCCCGCATTCAAACAAATCTTGAGCAATTCTCATGGTTTGGTTTACCGAAAAATTCAGCTTTAGGGAAGCATCCTTGAGCAAAGCATCCGTAGTATAAGGAGGTAGTGGATAAACTTTCCTAATTTCTTCCTTCACGACTTCAACTTTTGCTCTCTCTTCTCTAGCCTTTTTGTAAATTTCCCTGAAATCGAATTCAAGCTTGGGTTCTTCTATTCTTATCGAAAGATTGTTTTCTAACTTTGCATTCAAGACAATTTTTTTCTCCCAGCTTTCTTTAGTCCTTTCGATTATCCATCCTAGAACCGGGGTTTGAACCCTTCCTGCAGAGAGCTTTCTGTTTTTGAAAACTTTCCAAAGAATCTGGCTTAATTCAAATCCTATCCATCTATCTTCTATCCTTCTTACTATCTGGGCTTCGACCAGGCTAAAGTTTATTCCTCTCTTGTTGGCAATCGCATTCAGTATAGCTTTCTTAGTTATCTCATGAAACTCTAACCTATAAATTTTGCTATTTATTGGGTAAAGGCTGCAGTACAAATCGTAAGCAATCTTTTCCCCTTCTGCATCAGGGTCTGTTGCTATAAAAATTAGATTAGTCTCTAGTGCTATCTTCCTTAAGGAACCGACTATCCTTTCTTTCGAAACTATTTCCAAACTTTTACATTTTGGACAAGAGTCGTATTCGGTAAACTGATGTCCGCACTTTAAACATTTCTTGATGAAATCGTAGATCGGATAAAAATTGTTTTCTTTTTTAAGCACTCCATGAAAACCTTCTGAAAAGATTAAATCGTAGAGATGACCCATCGTTGCAACTATGTTCAATATATACTCTCCAGTACTCGTTTCGTAGACAGTTAAATTACCGACTAACCTTTTACTCGGCTTTCCGAAAAATTTTGCGATGGTCTTTGCTTTTGTTGGAGATTCCACTATCAAAAGAGCGACTTTGATGTAATCCTTGATTCGCTTCGAAACTTTACCTTCTGAAATTTCTTTTATTAGCTTCCTATCTTCATCTACTTGCTTAAACCATCTAGCAAGCTTTTTAAGTTCAAAACTTTCCCAGCTTATGTCTTCGAGGAAATAGCTTAGCTTTTCAACAAGCCCATTAAAAGCTTTTCTATCGTCGACCAGCAGAATGCTAGCTCCTCTTGAGATTCCACCAGCAAATAGGCGAGAGGCTCTTCCAGAAGCTTGGATGTAAGCAACTGGGTCCGAAATTATCAAATAAAACTCGTTAGCCTTTTCCTTTAGGCTTATCGTCTCATCCTTTCTAATTTTTTCTATCAAATCTCTTGTAAGAAGTTTTTCCAAAAATTTTTGAGTTTTGATTATAATCTTTTGAGCAAAACCTTCAAAACCTTCTAGGCTTAAGTTATTCGAACAAGCTTCCTCAATCTTCTGAATCATTTCTTTGCTCAAGGGAATTATTTTCTTAAGCTGTGCGATTAGATCATCGATTTTTTCTTTTGTCTTTTCGTCGAAAAATTCTCTTATGTTCTTAATCAAAGTCAAAAGCTTAGTCGGGTTGAATTCCTTTGCACTCAACCTTATCTCAAACCTTGGTACGCCCGCAAAAATTACATACCTTATTCTTTCTGGTAAATCGATTCCCCTTGCTAAAGGAGACCGAAAGCTCGCAACCCCAACCAAGCAATCGTAGAATCCATTCTCGAAATTTTCCAGAATATCTTCTTCCATTTTCTCGTAAACATAAGAATTAATTCCATTAGTCTTCAAGTATTCAGCCAGATTCTTTGCATAAGCTTTCCCCTTTTCCATCGGAACGAAAATCAAGCAACCGGAACCGAATTTCCTGATTATTTCGAGAGTATCTTTTTCAAGTTCCTTACTCTCTTTATAAAAATCTCTTATATTCCTTAGGAATTGGGGTAAATAGCCCAATTCGAAGCCCAAAAGCTCTTTAAAAAGTTTTACTCTCTTCGTCCTCTTAGCTTTTGTAGTAGCACCCGAAACTACGAGTATCCCAATCTTATTCCTTAGCTTAAACTCTTCAACCCTTTTCCTTATTCTCTCTATTTCTTTCGAAATTTTCTTCGTCGAAGCTTTCATCTTCTTGAGCTTGTTAAGCTCTTTTCTCAATTCTAAAAGTCTTAGAGAATCGTTTACTATTTCTTCTGAAAAACCTAGACAAATCAAAACCTTATCTATGTTTTTTCTCGACTTAAGGAAAGAATCGACGTCATCTATAAAAATGAAATCAAAATTGTTGGACCTTATGCTTTCAAAGTTGTTTATCAAAAACCTTTCTGTAGAGATTAGAATCTTGAAGTTACCATTTCTAATCCTTTCCAAGCATTCTTCCTTTTCCCTTTTCTTCATGGTTGCAAGATAGTAGACAAAATCGAAATCCATTCCTAACTTTTCAGCCAATTCCTCTACCTTTCTTGCTAGCTGCTCTACTAGAATGCTAGTTGGAACTATTATATAGCTCTTCTTGTTTTTGAGGGAAATGAAAAGAGCGTACAATAGACCTAGGGAAGTTTTTCCTACTCCCGTGGGCGCGACTAGAGAAAAGGACCTTCTAAGCATTATCCTCCTTATCCAAACTTGCTGCAAGGACCACATCCTTTGTCCAATAGCTCTTTTAAAAAATTTGGAGAATTCTTCATAGCTTTTTTCTAGCTCTAGCAGACTCTTATAATTCCAAAGCTTGTTTTCCTTAGTCAAAACTTTAAAAATTTCTTTTCTTTTTTGCGGGATCGATGGAACACAATTCTCGCATAAACCTAGCTTGAGCAGTCTTTCATCCGAAATTCTTCCGTTGCAGTTTAGACAAAGGGAATTGTAGTAAGCTCTCATAATAGAAAGAATTAAATTTCAAAATTTATAGTTTATTTAGTGGCCATGTACTCGAAAGAAATCGAGAAAATTCTTAAAAAATTTAGGGTTAGAGTTGGGGATAGGATAAAAGTTACTAAAGGTAAGGAAAGTTATGAAGGAATTCTAATGCCGAGAATAGAATTGGGGGATAAAGATTGCTTGGTTTTAAAGCTGGATAATGGTTATAACTTAGGGATAAAATTCGATAAGAATACAAAAATCAAGCTCGTAAAAAAAGGTAGACCTATAAAGCTTAAGCCAGCTAAGGTTAAAACAGAAAAAGATTCTTCCAAGCCAACCGTTTCTATTTTGGGATGCGGAGGTACAATTGCGGCAAGAGTAGAGTATCTGACAGGGGCAGTTTTTCCTACTTTCTCCCCAAGCGATTTATTGCTATCCTTTCCTCAACTCAAAGAAATTGCAAACCTTCAAGGAAGAAAACTCTTTGATTTGCTCAGCGAAGACATGACACCCCATCATTGGAAAATAATTGCAAAAGAAGTTGCGAAGGAAATTAAGCAAAAGGTTGACGGGATTGTCTTAACCCATGGAACGGATACCATGCACTATACGAGTGCTGCTTTAAGCTTCATGCTTCAAAATTTGCCCATTCCAGTAGTTCTAACAGGAGCTCAGAGGAGCTCTGATAGAGGGTCTAGTGATAATGCGATGAATTTGATTTGCTCAGTTTTGGCTGCAGCAAAAGGCAAGGTCGCAGAAGTAATTGTATGCATGCATGGCAGCATAAGCGATGAATTTTGCTACTTGCATCAAGGAACGAAAGTAAGGAAGATGCATACTTCAAGGAGAGATACTTTTCGAAGCATTAACGTTTTACCTTTTGGAAAAGTTTTTTGGTTAGAGAAGAAGATTGAGTATTTGAGGAATGATTTCAGAAAGAGGGATAAAAAAAGGAAGGCTAAGGTTGATACAAAAATTAACCCAAACGTTTGCTTGGTTTACATCCATCCTGGAATTAAGCCCGAGTTTATCGAAAGCCTGAAGAAGTTTTATGATGGTGTAGTGATAGCTGCTACTGGCTTGGGACATGTGCCAACCAACCCTTTTAAAGACAGATTTACAAAAAGTTTAATACCAGCCTTAAAAAGCCTAATTGATTCGGGTATACCAGTTGTTGTAGCACCTCAAACAATCTATGGTAGATTGGATTTGAACGTCTATACTGCTGGAAGGTTGTTGAATGAGGTTGGAGTCATAGGAAATTATTGTGACTGGCTGCCAGAGGTTGCTTTAGTGAAGCTGATGTGGGTTTTGGGTCATACAAGAAATATGAAAAAAGTTAAGGAGTTAATGCTAACTAATCTGGCTGGAGAAATTTCTGAGAGAAGCGAGGAAAGAGGATTTTTGGTGTAGAGAATGAGATTCAAATTTGGTGCAATCCAAATTTTTGTTTCGGACCTAGAAAAAGCAAAGAAATGGTACGAAGAAAAACTCGGGTTTGGAATAATAGAAGAGTTAAGAGAGTATAAATGCGCGCTAATGGAATTTGATGGAATAGAGTTTGACATATGCGAGCCAAACCCAAGCTGGGAAGAGGGTTGGGAAGAATATAAAGAGAAAATAGGTAGGCATATTGGGGTAATTTTCGAGACGGATGACATAGAAAGTTTGGTTAAAGAATTGGAAGAAAGAGGAGTTAAATTCGTTAAGCTGCCCGAGGAAAAGCCTTGGGGAGAGATAAGGGCTACTTTTGTAGACTTGGATGGAAATAGCTTTGATATTCTTCAGGTGAAGAAATGAACAAAGTAGATTATAAAAAGCTTGAGTTAAAAGCTGGGTTGGAAATTCATCTGCAGTTGAATACAAAGCATAAGCTCTTCTGCAACTGTTTAACTACTATGCAAGAAAAAGAACCCATAGCAATAGTAAAAAGAAAGTTACATCCTGTAGCTAGCGAGCTTGGAGAGATAGATGTAGCTGCTCAGTATGAGTATCTGAGAAATAGAACATTCTATTACCAAGTTTTTAAAAACGAGACTTGTTTGATTGATTTGGATGAAGAACCACCTTTACCCTTAAATAGAGAAGCTTTGGAAATTGCTCTGCAAATTGCCCTATTATTCAACTGTTCTATACCAGAAGAAATTCATGTGATGAGAAAAACTGTCATAGATGGTAGCACGCCCATGGGATTTCAAAGAACTATGATGGTTGGAAGGAATGGTTGTCTAAAGTATAAAAATAGAAAAATCGAGATTACGCATGTTGCCTTGGAAGAGGATGCGGCTGCAATAGTTAAGGAAGAAGATGGAAAAGTTACTTATCGTTTGAACAGGCTTGGAATACCGTTAGTCGAGATTGGCACAGGCTTGCTAACTGATTTTACTCCAGCAGAAATTCAGGAAATCGCTTATCTAATCGGGATAACTTGCAAATCGACGGGAAAAATCAAGCGAGGTATTGGAAGCATAAGACAAGATTTGAATGTCAGCATAAAAAATGGAGCTAGGGTTGAAATTAAAGGCGTGCAAGAATTAGGAATGATAGCAAAGGTGATCGAGTTAGAAGTTAGAAGACAGCTAGGGTTGATCGAAAAAGGAGAAAAGGTTAAGGAAGAAACTAGGGCTGCTTTGCCAGATGGTACTACCAAATTTTTAAGACCCTTGCCTGGGGCTGCAAGAATGTATCCAGAGACGGACATAGAGCCAATAATAATTTCAAGAAAATATGTTAGAGAATTGAAGAGAAAACTACCAGAGCCTTGGACCAAGAAATTGGAAAGATTTAGAAAAAAATTAAAACTATCTGAAGACTTGGCAAAACAGATTTTGAGGTCAGACTGGCTAGATTTATTCGAGCAAATAGTTAGAACGAAAAAAGTCGAAGCATCCATAGTTGCGAATACGTTCGTTTCTTTGCTTAAAGATTTGAAGAAAAGAGAGAATGTAAAAATAGAGAATTTAAAAGATGAGCATTTTATCCAGATTTTTGATTTTCTGGCTAAGCATAAAATTGTGAAAGAAGCGATCCCTGAAATTTTGAAGTATTTAGCGAGAAATCCTGAAAAAAGCGTGGAGGATGCTATCAAAGAGCTTAAGCTTGAAGTTTTGGGGAAGGAAGAATTGGAAAAAATTGTCAAAGAAGCTATCTCTCCTGATTTGAGTTTTGGAAAAGTAGTTGGGTTGGTTATGAGCAAGGTTAGGGGGAGGGCTAACGCTCAAGATGTAATAAAACTAGTTAAAAAGTTCATGAGGAAATGATCCTATTAGGGCATGCTTGAGGAAGATATTGAAAGAAGTTAAGATATCGTAGAAAAACATTAGAAAATAAAAAATTGTTTCCAATATTCCTGCCGTTTAAATATTTATCTTAATTTTCCAAATTCTCAATGGATTACTGAAATGAGTAAAAAGGGTATAGCTGGGTTGGTAAGCAATCCCATTAGAAATGAATATCGATTAATTTGTTTTTTATTTAACTTTATAAACTGAGGTATGAATAATCTAAACACCAAGAAGATTGATACGTAGGAAAGGATAAAGAAAAGATAACTTGAGGATGTGAATGAAAAGATGGAGTATAAGATTAAAAAGAGAATTACTTCTATCATACCAACGATGCATGTGTAAGCAAAAATTGGTAGAAAAAGTTCAGAGATTTTTATTTTTACCCTACTTAGCAAAAGCCAGACTATAAGTAAATTAAAAAAGTAACTAGCCAAAAAAAGGAAAGGGAGAAAAATAATTCCAAGTAATATCGCTCCTGGCATAAATGCTATATCCAACCCTGTTACTCTCATAAATAAAACTAGTCTTTTGAATTAATTATTGTTTTACTATTTTTCTATTTATGGGAACGAACCCGAAAACCAAAAAGGAAAAATTGAGAGAAAAAATTTGGGAGTTGATGGAAGACTTAGGAATAGCAAGATTTCCTCTTCCGATCAAAGGAAGGATTCCGAACTTTGAGGGTAGCGAGAAAGCTGCAAGGCTAGTTAGAGAGCTTGAAGAATGGAGAAGGGCAAAAATAGTGTTTACAAATCCTGATTCTCCTCAAAGAAAAATTAGAGAATTTGCTTTAAGAGATGGAAAAATTCTAGTGATGGCATCTCCCAAGCTTAAGCAAGGTTATTTGCTTATTAAACCGGAAAAAGTTAAGGGTAGAGAAAAATTTGCTTCCACCATAAAAGGAGCATTCAAGTTTGGGGAAAAAGTTAAAGAACTGCCAAAGCCAGACCTTATAGTTACAGGATGCGTGGCTGTAGATAAGAATACTTTTTACAGGCTTGGAAAGGGTGGAGGTTATGGGGATAGAGAAATTAAAACTCTCAAAGAAAAATTTGGAGAAATTCCAGTCCTTACAACCATCCATGAGGTTCAACTTGTTGAAAAAGTTCCTGTAGAGAAGCATGATACAAAAGTTGATATAGTTGTTACTCCAACAAAAGTTATTAGGAGAAAATGAAATGCTACAAATGCAATAAAAAGGCTGTGGTCTTGATTAGAAGAAAAAAATATGCTTGCAAAGAGCATTTTAATCGATGGGTCAGAGGAAGAGTCGAAAGCGTGATTAGAAAATTTAAGGTAAAAGGAAAGATAGCAGTCGCTATTTCAGGAGGGAAAGATTCTGCCACATGCTTAAAACTTTTATCGACTTTCAAAAACTTGCAAATCTTTCCCTTTCACATAAACTTAGGCATTAAAAACTATTCGAGAAATTGTTTAAAGGCTGTTAGAAAAGTATGCAGCGAACTTAAGCTCGAGCCCTATATAATTGATTTGAAAAAGGAATACGGGATAACTCTAGATAGGGTAAAGGGAAAGAAGTGTAGCGACTGCGGGACTATAAAAAGATACTTGAGCAATAAATTTGCTTTTGAGAATAAGTTGGATTGGGTAGCCACCGGTCATAATTTGACGGATGAAGTAGTTTTTATTTTTAATAACCTTCTCTCTGGCCAAGTATCTCAACTCTTAAGAATAGGCCCAGCTTTGCCGAGCATGAAGGAAAAGAAATTGGTTGGAAGAGTTAAACCACTCTACTTTTTAATGGAAAGTGAAACTGAAAAATTTGCTATACTGAATGAAATCCCTTTCTACAGAGGTAAATGTCCTTATTCTAAAGAAGCTCCTACTACTAGCTTAAAAAAGATTGTTAAAGTTCTTGAGAAGGATTATCCAGACAAGGTTAGGAATTTGGTCAATTCATTCCTTAGAATAAAAGAAAAATTACCAGAGGAAAGGTTTAAAACAAAATTTTGTAAAAAATGCGGCTATCCTTCTCTCGGCAAAATCTGCAAGTTTTGCAGGATAATTCAAGCTTCAGGATAAGCATAGGTAACAAAGCAAATCGCAACTATTGCACAACCAAATTTTTTCTGAGGAATAAAACTTCTCAGATGAATTTCTACATCTTTGAGTTCATATCCTTCGCCATACCTTTCCTTAAACATTTCTTCCAACCTTTTTCTAAGTTCAGCTTTTGCCTCAGCTTCATCCAAATTGCCGTTATACTCAGAAACCAGGCCACCAATTTTCTCTCCGTTTTTATAGACCCAACCTATTATCAAGCCAGCTGTCAGCCTTTCTCCTTTCTTTCCATCCTGCCTTGCCATTATGGTTTCTAGGACGCAGCCATGCTCGAGCCTTGGTATTTCTCCTATTTTCTTAGCCTCTTTTGGGAGAATTGAAGTATAAGTAATGATGTTACAATTCTCTATTCCTGCTTGCTTTAAAGCTTTATCGAAAGCTCCTGGATAGACCGCTACATCGCTTTCCCCAATTCCTGAGGTGATGAAATAGTCTTTTGGAATTCTGTTGCCAAAAATCATGGCTAACACCCTTACATTAAGAAGAAGTATTTCTTCTCTCTTTGGAATTTGAATTGTCTCTTCATTTTCCTTTTCGGTTTTTTGATAATTAAGAATATTCAGAGTAAGTATTTAAAGCTATCCCTTCTTTTGTAAACCTTTGAATAAATATCCCTAAAACCAAGTATTAAGAGGTGATAAAATGCTTTCTCAAACGCCCATAAGCCTTGAAAAGGTAAAGAAGGAAGAATTGGATAAAGAGATACTAAGGCTCGGGATGATAGCTGAGTTGGATGCTGTAAACCTCTACGAACAGCTGGCTGCCATGA
>CAYYER010000002.1:0-5857 GCA_964471045.1 uncultured archaeon
ATTTTTTTCTGCTAATTCAACTATTCTTCTGCCGATCAAATTCCCTATGGTAGCTCTTCGCATTAGCTTTAAGGCTTCGGCTTCATTTATCAGTTGCCCCCCGTAAAAGCTTTTGCTTATTTTAACCTTAAGCTTATCCTTAGTCCTTATTTCTCTGTCTATTAAATTCTCGTCGCAAATAGCAACGACTATATCGTACTTTGTATAAAAAACCTTTCCCCAAAACATAAGACTCAATAAAATTTAGGGTAAAAAATATTTTAAAGAATAAGGAAAAATGAAAAGAGCTTAAAATTGGTCAATCTTTATGCAACTACTCCTGAGATTTTTCCATAAGTTGTCAGAGCAGCTCCCGTATCTATTACTGTATACTCTATTTTGACATCTACGCTATAACAATCTCCGGGGTTGGGAGCTGTACCTGTTTCTTTGGGAACTATAATTAACTTGCTTTCTCCTGATGCTAAAGGAAGTTGTAGGGTAGTATTTGCACCCGTATAACCAGTTCCGTTGTAGATTACCTTTGTTATGTTAACTTGTTCAGGCTTAAGTCTTTCTAGATAAAAAGTTAACTGTCCATTACTGTCAAATTTAGGATCTCGCACTCGAAAATCTGGAAACTCTCTTACTTGCGTTCCTACCCATCTGCACGGCTTTGTCAATCCTAGAGCATACAGTGCAGCTACTACGATTATTACTATTAGGATTGCCCACCCATAGGTCATGAGATACTCCAAAGCAGTTTGTCCTTTCCTCATACTATCCTCCTTAATAAAATTTTGGATTTTCTAGAGTTTAAATATTTACATAAAGCCTGCAAATATTGCTCTTATAGCTATTTGGGATATTAGAAAGACGCCGAAGCCTATGGGCAAAAATATTGGTAAAAATTTCAATCCAGCTTTTTCCGTCCCTTCTTGAACCAAGCCAATGAGCAAGCTTCCGAAGAAAGTTGTTATTCCTATTGCGAGGTAAGAGTACAAGCTCAAGAATTCTGGAGTAATTTCTGAAATTTTTATAGTACCCAATGGAAGCCTAACCTGAGTTTGAGGCAATTCTTCCAGCTCTATACCCCCTCCAAACTTAGTCATGGTTTCAACCAAAAATATGGAAACTGAATAGAGCAAAGGGGCTCCTATGCATGCTGCAAAGAAGATAAAAATACCGTACATCATCACGTAAGACTTAATTTCTCTTTTAAGAATTCTCACTTGTCTTATGTCCGTAGCTATGCTTTCGAGCAGGGCTGTAATGCTTCCTCCCTTTTCCATACCTTCTATGAGCAAGTAAACGGTCCTTTCTAAAAGCTTTGACTTTATTCTCTTGGTCATGTTCCTCAAAGCCTCTTCCAAAGGCTTTCCAGAAAGCGTCTCTTTTGCCGCATTCCTCAATTCTTTTTCTAAAGGCCCGAATTCAGGCCTTGCTGAAGTTAGAATGGCTTTATCGTGCGTTAGTCCAGCCCTCATGTTTGAAGAAATTATTTGTAAAGCATCGGGCAAGATTTCTTCCACATAATTAGCCCTGCTGTCTGCAGTAAAAACGAGTAAGCCGTGAAAAATTATCTCGCATATCAAGAAAAGTAGGAGAAAGGAGAAGATGAAGTAGAAGAAAGAGAGGAATTTAAATAGAAATAGTAAGAGAGAGATTGAAATGCTTATTAAGGCTCCAAGGAATAGAAGCGAGCCAAAGAGTTTTTCAGGCTTTATTTTCAAGTCGCAGTATCCTATATGGGCCTCTAGCCAACTCTTATAATTCTTTGGCATTATCGAGTAAACAAACTTATACATAGATCTCTACCGAAGGTCTCCTGCTCTTAACCAGACCTAAAAAGTTAAACTTGAAGATTACGATGAAAATCAAGATGAGCCAGAAGAAAATAGGCTGAATTATAAAGCCTGAGAATGAGGAGAGAATTATCATCAGGGTTATTCCTAAGCTGGGTATTATTATGCCGAACATCATGTAGAGGAAAGCTAAAGGATTAAGCTGAGAACCGTATTTCCTTATCATAACCCTTTGCTCGTTTGCCAAATTTTTGACTATATTATCCAGCGTGTCAGCTATGTCAGCGCCCGAGCGTATAGCATTGGTTATCTGCCAGAGAGACCTTCTAAAATAGAGAGAAGGATTCCTCCTTCCTATCTCTTCCAAAGCTTCAACATCTGGTATGCCCGTTGAAATCTTCCTCACGCATTCGTTAAATTCTTCCGAAACTAAGCCGTAACCAGCTTTTGAAACAGAAACCATGCCGTCGAAAAGTGTAACCCCTGATTTTACTTGAACGAGCAAATGCCTTAGAGCAAACAACAAGTTTTTCTCTATATTTTTAATTCTTCTTATGACCAAAAGCCTCGGATACATTATCACGTAAACGAAGGAAAGGAATCCAAGCGATACGGAAGCTAAAAAGACTATGAGTATAAAGTTTGGAGGTGGAGAAATTAGGAAGGCTATTAAGCCTAGAATGGAAGAAAGGAATAAAAACCAAAAAATTCCTGTGAAGAGTGCTATTGCTATGTATTCCCTATCTTCAAAAGGAAAGTTTGCTTGAAAGAGCGATAACCCAAGAAAGGGAAAGAATTTTCTAATTCTGATCGAGATTCCGAAGAGCCTAAGCTTTCTAGCGAGCTTTAAGCATTTTTCGAGAGGAAATGGAACGAACGGTATCCTCTTCATCCTTCACCCTTTCAACAAATCTTCAGGAACTAGTGTAGTAGCCTTTGCATTCTTCTTAACCAGGTTTAAAACATGAGAAGGATTGGTATAATATTCGACTACAACCTTTCCAACTCCATCTATAGTTTTAATCTTATTTTTGATCATCCATTTGAGCACTTGCTTTTTCTCTTCCAAATCCTTCTTGAACTCTTGATCGCTCATTCCCGTATGCATCTTCAAATCCTCTATGAGCCTTATGCTCTTCTCCCTTTCGACAATCTTGTCCTCAGAAGGAAGCCATTTGTACAAAACCCTTATCCCAGTCTTCATGATTTGCATCGGGCCTGCCACTATTTCAGCTAGCTGGAAAAGTCTTCTTATCCCTCTTCTTCTGTCCCTAAACATCACAGCTATCAGATGCAAAGCCTCAAGCATGGTTTCTGGAACGTTTATAGGAGGATTGATTAATCTTCTGTAGGTTTGGGCTGCTGTATCCGCATGCAGAGTTGCATAAACACTGTGTCCAGTATGCATAGCCTCGAACAAAACTTCTGCTTGATCACCTCTCCTTATTTCGCCAACTATAATTCTATCTGGTCTCATCCTTAAGCTGTTAACTAGCAAATCGAGCATCGAAACCTCTCCCTTGCCTTCAGGGTTCGGTTCTCTCGTGGTCAGGGGTACCCAATGCAAGAATCGAGGAAGCCAAATCTCTCTCGTATCCTCTATGCTTATTATTCTTTGGTTCGGAGGGATGAAAGTCATTAGAACGTTTAGAAAAGTTGTTTTTCCTGAAGCAGTACCTCCAGAAACTATCATATTCATTTCGTATTGGATTGAGGACCATAGCAAAGCAGCAACCTCTAGGCTCAAAGTTTTGTTCTCGATCAAGTCAGTAATTACCCATGGTTTTCTCCTGAACAATCTTATGCTTATAGTATTTCCCTTGGTCGAAATCGGAAAGAGGGTTGCGTTTACTCTATCGCCGCTCGGTAGATGAGCATCCATTAGAGGATTCAAAGTTGTTATCTGCCTTCCAACTTTTCTACCGATTATTGCTGCATAATTTTGAATTTGGGCTTCTGATTCGAGGAAAATGTTAGTTTTAAGCCATCCGTACTTTTTGTGGTAAACCCAAACTGGCTCTTCTGCGTTGTTTATAACTATATCTTCTAGGTTACCGTCAGCAAGCAACAGCTCTATTTTCCCTAAACCAAGCATTTCATGTACCAGAGTTCCCGCTAGATATTCGCAAACTTCTAACGGAACTCCTGTCAATTCCTTCCTTAAAATTTCAAAAGCTTGGTCGAAGAATTTTATCTTAAGTTCTTCCAGAGCTTTTGGATTTATAAGTTCTGAAGTTTTGATAGCAATCTTGGAGAGAAGCCTTTCCCTTACTTGGTCCAATAAAGCTAAAGTCCCTGCTTCTATTTCAGGAACTTTTAAAACATAAATCGGTACTAACTCTTTTGGACTTCTCTCTATGCTTACCTCAGCCTTAACTCTATCGCATTCTACCACATATTTTTCCAAACTTTTTTTCTCCTCTTTCATTTGAGTTTAACCTCTTTCTTCTTGAAAATCGGCTTGCCAACCGGTGGGTAATAAACTTCTATCAAATTATGCTTCTCAAGAATTCTTCCCCATTCTTCTATTTTCTCCTCAGGTATTTCTACTCTTTTCTTTATTTCATCGATACTCACAGAGCCTTCTCTTTCAACAATTTTTAGTATTTCATCTAACTCGGTTTCTATGAATTCAACACCCAGCTTTTCAGGCTCTTTGATAACCCTAACTAGAAAGTCCTTTGAAATTCCTTTTATTATATCCTTCTTAGTTACTATGCCAACTAATTCTCCTCTCTCATTTATTACGGGTAATCTGGAGATATCATACTTGTTCATCAAATCTGCTGCTTTAGAAACTTTTGATTTAACATAAATTGCGATAGGCTTTTTGTTCATAGCTTCCCTAACCTTTATATCCCTGAGCTTTTTTAGGCCTAAAGTATCTAGTTCGAGCAAACTTTTCGAGCCAACTACTCTGATTATATCAGACTCGCTTATCACGCCTACAAACTTGTTTCCTTCAACAACTGGTAAGCCAGAAATGTTTTTTTCTGCCAAAAGCTGAACTACATAGCTCAAATTGTCATCAGGTTTAACCTTTATAACATGTCTTGTCATTATTTCTTCTACTGTGCTTTCCCTTATTTTTTCTCTTTTCTTAGGTCTCTTTTCTTTCACTTTGACCTTTTTTCCTAGCCTTTTCTTAGTTTTGACTGATTTTTTCCTTCTCTTTTCAACTTCTCTCTTCTTTTTTCCCAAAATCTCCTTTTCCAATTTTTCTAGCTCCTTTATTTCCCTTGGAACCTTTTCTTTTTTCCCAAAAAGACTTTTAAAAATTTCGAATAAGCTTACCATCTTATCTAATTATAATTAATTTTTTGGTTAAATTAAGCTATAATAAAGAACCAAATTTTACCGATATAGTAAAGGTTTGTTTGAGCTTTTAAGTAAAATTCGAGAGAACTCCAGTCATCAATCGCTGGCAGCTCCGGAGAGGCTAGGAGGGGCAAGCTCATTACTTCTTTTGTGATAGTCAAATTTCCCTCAGGTCCAGGTTCCCAAACATAATCCAACGTATATTCGCCCAGAGAGAAGTAGCCTTTTAAACTCCCATTTATTTCGACAGATTCCCAATCAGGGACTGTCAAGAGATCTTGAATAAAAACTCTAAAGATTGCGGTTGGTTCTGTAAGGTTATAAGTTTCATTAAATCCTATACCACCATAAAAGCTTGTTTTAAGCTGTGAATCATTTCTCTCCAGGATTACATAGTAAGGAGGTGGGGCATTCAGGCACCATTCCACTCCTCCTTCAGCAACAGTCGAGCCAGCTTCAAGCTTTCCTGAACAGATGTCATAAATTTCTAGTGAAATCTGTCTTGTTAGGTTAAGTTCCTGAGAAATATTCGGAGTAGCAGAAGTCTTGCTTTCTTCACCTTCTTTTTTTTCGGTTCCTTCTCCACCAATAGATTCATTAGGAGGTAGAGGAATTTCAGATTTTTCCTCTACTTTCTCCTTAGTTTGGTTAAAAATTTGGGTGAAGTTGGTTTCAGAAATTTTCCAAGTAGAAATTTTAAAAAATGAGAAAAGAATGATAAGAAAAATTAGGAAAATTAAGCATAAGATAAGGAT
>CAYYER010000002.1:5867-20455 GCA_964471045.1 uncultured archaeon
AGATAAATTAGATTAAAAGTTCTTGAACTTGGTAAATTGAAGTATGGTTCAGTTCACCGCAAGCTTCTGAATCAATTCTCAAATCGTTGTCAAAACCTTTAATCCTAAAACCAGGATGAGGAGAATCAGAGAAATAGAGATGGTCTACGTTAGTTTTTTCGCTATCGACGGATAAATCAAGAGTGAGCAAATAGTTCTTGTTTACCAAGCTTTCCATTCCTATAATTCTATCACTTTGAGATTGATATTTTTCCTGAACTTCTAATCTACCTTCTAACCTATCTAAAAAACTGGCTCCCTTTGAGCTTGGAATATAAAATGAATTCCTTAGATGCTCCTTAAGATTTTCTATATACCATACTTTCTTAGTATCGCCGTCTACTAACAAATTTGTTCTGTTTGGCAAATTCATAGCATTGCTTACATTTCCAATGAAAGGAATTGACAAGCTTTCTATATAACATTCGCAGACAACAGCTCCGAATTTTTGTTCCACTAAACTTTCACTCCCAGATATATCATCTGTTATTAAAATTCTGCTTTTGTTCGTTGCTGCTTGACTTAGAGAACTTTTTGGCAGAACCAAAGATTCTCCATAAAAATAGTCATTTCCGCTTGTTCCAGAAGCTAGGATTTGAGTAAAGTTTTGATAGTATGGGCTTGGTGTTATTACGTTAGTTGCTCTTCCGAGAGTCTTTAATGGATAGATAGGATCTTCAAAACCTATTACGGAAATCAATTTTCTTTTCGTGACATTTCTTATCAATGAAGCTATTCCATTTTTTTCAGTAAGGTTTATGCTTAAATTTGCTTCCAAGAGCAAATTCCAACTATCCCAAGGTTTAATTTTTATTTCTTCAAGAGTTAGATTTAAAATAAAGCCTCTGAGCAAAGCAAGTTCCTCTATTTTTCTAATCCATTCAGGAAAGGTTGCATTTTCCATCAAATGCTCTTCGTTTCTGTATAGAGTTCCGTTTACAACAAGTTCTTCTAATCTTTTGTCAGCTTCATCCAAACCCATACCATTGGTGATAACGTAGCTTAAGGCTGAAGATATGGCTCGAGGAACTATCACCTCAGCTGATTTGTCAAAATCCCTTAAGATACTTCTGTAGAGATAGTACATTTCGTTTGTTCTTACTTCAACTACTATCCTTTCCCTATGTCCAGAAATTACAAAACTATAAGCTAGAATTACAGCTAAAATTGCTGCCGTTATCGAAATGATCATTATCGAAAACATTACACCTTTCATTTTTCCCACACCAAAATCTTAAACAAGCTTGGTCCCCACAAATATTTTATTCCTTGCACAGTTTTATTTTCTATTGCTATATCCTCTACTGAAATACCTTCTGCACCTACTTGCTCTATCAATCTTTCCTTTGCATCCTCTACCGCTTCTTGAGAAGTGTTGAAAACATCTCCATATCCGACCAATGCCTTGACCAAATAAGTATACTCAAAGGAACTGTAGTTGAGAATTAAATTGTGCGTGCTTATAGAGCCTCCTGGTTGAATATCAACAACCTCTAGATAATTTTCTCCTGGTGACCAGATTCTTGGCTCAATGAATATAGAAGCAGGAATCGCTCTTATTGCAGGAGAAGTGAAAACACTTTGCCAATCGCTTGTAGAATTTCTCGCTGAAACGTTTAGCATACAGCTAAAACCTTGGGCAACATGTGTAAAGCTGTTTATCATATCAGAATGAGAAGCTGGAAGAGTAAAATTAAAAGTTTTTGGGTTTTCGTGCTCACCTCCATACATCAACTCTCTAGTTATGTCAATTTCTCCGTAACCAAAGAGGGGTTCATCCAACTCATAAGAAACTTCTATGTAGGAAGAATTTTCAGGATCTTCTGTTGGATTCGAATATATTTCACTAGTGCCGCTTCCCCAGTGCCTATCTCCATAACAATTCAGGTATACGCTAACCACATTAGTCCCATTTTTTACCGAATCAGTTAAGTTTAAATCTATTACAGGATTCATAGTACCTTGAATGTCGCACTTGTATTCATAAGGCCATTTCTTCCAAAAGCATAAAGGATAGCATTCCTCTTCATCCCTACAATAACCATCTTTCCAGTAGATTAGATTAGAATTAACATAAATCAATATATCGCTAGAATTTCTTCCAAATACATCAAAAGTATCATCAACATCCTTTGCATTTAGGTGAAGCTTTACGCTTACATTTTTTGCATTTTCTGGGATGTAAAAGGAAGCAGTTGCCCATGAACCACTATATCCTTCCACATCATCAAAGTAATATCTTTTGGTGAAATTTCTTGCCCCTTCCTTGCTTTCTTGGGTTAAAGAATATACAACAACTAGACGCATTCCTGGGTGGGTATGGGAATGGTAGTTTGGTGTCCCTATAGCTAACTCAATTGTATTATTCCCAGGCTGGATTTCATTCGTAACATCCACGTACCCATAAGCAGCTGTCGTTATTTCACTCCCTTGATAAAGCTCCTCTTTGTAAAGCCAGACTACATCATCCTCTTTTTGGACACCATTGACGGAAAGGTTTTGAAATTCTGCCTGAGTTTGGCTTGTTCCGAAATGAATGGAAACCCAAAGGGTTGCGTTATAAATCGTTATGTCTGTAGGTAAGCTAAATTTCTTGGTTACTTCAAGCCTGTTTCCTGTCCATCCTGAGCCTTCAGGTAAGAATGGAATTATTTGGGTTGTATTCTTTTTAACTTTTCTTGCCCAAGCTCTTGCTATATACCCAAATATAGGCTTACCAACTTCATATCCTGATTCTATCATCGAGCTTACCGCAACACTTCCTTCAATCTTATCGCAAGAAGAATAAATAGTTTCGTTTGCTATATCTAGCCTTACACAGGAAGAATTGTAAAAGTCCAGCACTTCTTTTGTTATGTTGCTTGCTATGGAATAATTTTTCGAACCCCAAAAGCTTCCTATCAAATCTAAGAGGGTTCTGTTCAAGTCAGCTTGGGTTAAAACTCTTGATTCTATCAGGGAACTTATAGTTGGCTTATCCTTAACTTCATAAACCCTTAACTCAGCTAACACATTCATGAGGTCAGAAGCTATATAGCTCATTTGTTCATACTTTTTTTCTGGAAGTAAGGATTGGTGTCTCAATAGAATAAAACCTCCTATGAGAATTAAAATTATGCTTAGTGCTATTAAAGCATCCAAGCTAAACACAAACCCCTTTCTTAACCCCATACGATCACTTCGATTATAACTGGAGTCGAGTTCAAAATGCTTAATCTATCTACTTTAACGACAGCTGAAGCAGGAGATGGAGATAGTCCGAAAGAAAAAAGTTCATGCGTGTTATTATGGATTCTAAAACAAAAATTATAACCTACATTCAACCTTTTCTTAACCTCTTCATATCCCATCTCGTTTAAAAAATTAAGCTTGGTTTGATTGATTCTATTCTCATTAGCCAGACCTATTACCTTAACATTCTGTTCATTCCAATAAACTGGCCTTCCTTCTATGAACCAGATTTGAGAAAGGGAGAATGCTGCATCTATAAGCTCATCTAAACTTTTTCTTTCTTGGATTTGGGAATTTGTATAATTCCAGAAGATTAGGAGGAGCACGAATCCCGCGAGAAAAATGGTTAAGGCTAGGAAAAAATCGAGTGAAAATGTTTGAGCTTTAGTTGACATATACCTCTCCACCCACATTTTGAATAAGGTTCCAACCTTTTTTTACTCCACCATTTACGCTTTCTGTAAGGATGCTACAACTAACAGACTTTTCATTCCATTTAATGCTTACTGTATAGTTCCTAATTTCAATAGAATAGTCTAGATTCCCGTAAAGGGCTTCTTCTAAATAAAACTTTCTTCTATATCCATCCCCAATCTTAACCGCGATGTTTATTTCAGAACTTATTTGCCTACATCTTTCTAAGGCACTTGAATAAACTTTTTCTTCAAACACATTAGTTTGGAATGAACCACTAGCTAAAAAAGTGGCGGAAACTATAAAAATCAATATAGCAACCAAAAGTAAAAACTCAACGCTGATTTGAGACTTCATGAGACCACACTTATATTTACATACCCCACTTCAGCGGTAATCCAAACCTTATAATAACCATTTTCAGGAGGAATATAACCAGTAACATTCCCTTTCGTATTTTTGAAAATTTCTCCGGGGTAGTCCTTTAACTTTATAGAAATCTTATGGTCAGAGATGTTAACATATTCAACATATTCGGGTATGTAAACTGTTAATGAAACTCTTGAAGGTGGGCCTAAAGAATAAACCCAATCAGCATTTTCCGCCAATCTTTCAACTGCATTTTCCGCCAAATTCATCCTCAACTCTTTTTTTGAAGACGAGAGAATTTGATTAGCATACAAAATTGCTGGTATAAGGATGAGTAAAGCTATTCCTACTATGATCAAGTATTCTACAGAAACCTGAGCTCTCATAATTTAAACTTGTAAAATTTTCAAGATAAATTAAATCTTCCTAACAGGATACCTACAACCACAAGCCTCGCACCTTATGAAGTAAAGCCTACCTTCTTTAATCAACTTTGTATCAGGATTTTTACACTCCTTGCATATCACAAACTCGTTCACATAATCGAGTATCTTTTTTCTTATAAGCTCTGGTGGAATTCTTCCTTGAAAGACTAGCATGCCTCCTTCAACACTTCCCATAGTAGCTAACTCCTTGAAAAGATAGCTAGAAAAATGTTTTTGGTCTCTCCTCAGAACAGAAGCTATTTGAGCAAAATTTCTGAGAATAGTTTTTTTCCCGCTCATTTCTATTACTGGCTCAGGAACCTCAAACCTTTCTCTACTTTCAACTTTTTCCGGCATTTGCTCGTAAGCCTTTTCTAAAAGTTCTTCATAATTCAACTTCTCACCCTCTTCAAAACTCCAGGCTTTGGCTCGAAGAGCTCGCCCGAGCTTAACAATTCATCTATAGCCTTTTCTATTTCATTCTCTGGTAAGTTTGATAGTTCGAATATCTTCCCTATTTCCACACCTTCACCCTTATCCAAACTTTCTATGAGCTTGAGTATCGCTGGTTTATAGTCTATAGCTTTTTCCCTATTTAAATTTTCGAGGACAAACTTTAAGCATGCTTCATCCATTCCATATTTTTCTTTCACAAAGGAAGTCAATTCTGCTTCGGGCAGGTTGCTCAACTTCTTTATCTCCTCCAAGACCCTCTTTTGTTTTACGAGTTCTTTTAATATCTCTAGCTTTCTTAGGATTTCTAGATTTGGGTCGACTTTCCTCAGGGCTTCGCAAGTTAAGTATACCTCGCCGTTAAATTCTCTAACTCTTCCGATGACTTGAACCAAATCTCCTATCTCAACTCTTTCTAAAACTTCTACTTCGTCGAAAGCCTTAACTCTTATGCTTTCGCTTCCATCATCTAAGACTATGAATGCATAATTACTATCTTCGCTTAGAAACTTATCTATCACAGAAGCAACCAGATTAACTCTCGAGACTTTTTGTCCGAAGGGTGTGACTAAAAAGCTTTCTCTCGATTCCTCGCTTCCATGAAAAAATCTTCCTTCAACTATATCCTTAATCCTTACCTTTTTTGCAGGATACCTTCTCATCTCTATCATCAAATTTTTTGGATAAACCCAGGCGAGGGTTCAAAAATAACTCCTTCGTTCTTCATAGATTTAATTATATCTTCTGCATTTTCGACTCCACTTTCCTTAGCTTTTCTAATTATTTCCTCGACAGGAATGCTTTTTCCATAAGTTTGACTTAGTTCTTCGATTACATCGAGCACAACTCTTATCTTGCTCCTTTGGGAGCTTGGTATGTGCCCTTCTGCCCTATCTATATCAATTTTTCCTGTCTCTGGATCAAAGCCAAATTGTCTTAGGGAAGCTTTCATAAGATTGATAGCTCTCAAGGCATCTTCTTTTGTAACCTCGTTCCTTAGCTGAACCTTTGCAGAAGCTTCCGCTAGCCTTATCAAAGCTTCATACTGCCTAAGGGTTATGGGTATTGGAGCCTCCTCCCCGCTTGCTTTTTCCCTAAGCTTAACAAAAAATTCCTTTATAACTTCTCCTGCTTCTCTTGTAAGCTTCGGCTTGCAATTCTTTCTCGCGTAAGCTATATACTTCCTTAAAAGCTCAGGCTCTATGGCTGGCTTGATTTCTTCCTCTCCATAATGCCTTGATTTTAATATATGGTCAGCTATTTTAGCGTCCAACTCAGGGTTAGGAATATCTCTCAGTGCAAACTTCAAATCAAACCTTGCAAGCAAGGTATCGGGAATGTTTATCTGCTCCTTTATTGGCAAGTAAGGGTCGAACCTTCCAAACTTTGGATTACCTCCTGCTAGAATTGCCGTTTCTGCAGGTAAAGTAGCTACTATGCTAGCTTTTGCTATGGAAATCGTATTTTGCTCCATCGCTTCGTGCAAAGCTATTTGATCGCTCTTATCGACTTTCTCAAACTCGTCTATAGCACAAAGACTTTTATTGCACATTACTAAGGCACCTGCCTCTAGAACCCAACCTCCTAAAAATTCTTCATCTCTGACTACAGTAGCTGTTAGGCCCGCAGCTGTTACACCCTTTCCTGACACATAACGTCCTCTGGGGATGAGGCTAGAGACCACTTTCATCAAAGCGCTTTTTGCTGTCGAAGGATCCCCAACTAATAAAATGTGGATATCTCCCCTCACCCTCGATTTATCCTTTTGTACATGGGGCACTCCACCGAAGAGTTGCAAAACTATTGCTTCTTTAACCTCATCCAAACCATATAGAGAGGGAGCAATCGAGTCGACAAGCTTTTTATAGATTTGAGGATCCTTTGCTAGCTCTAAAATTTTTTTCTCATCCTCCGGAGAAATTTCTAGTTCTTCCCATTCAACCTCTACACTTTCAACGCTGTTAGCATCTATGTAAATCTCAAGCTGTCTGCTCCTAGTTCCTCTAACCCTTCTCGGCAATTGCTTAAGTATGCCAACGATTTTTATCCTATTTCCAGGGTCTGTTTTGTTTTGCATTCTTGGGAGAGTTAAATCTTCCTTTAGGAAAACCATTATTTCAGAGGGTCTTTCACCGCTAGTAATCTCGAAAGGCTCTTCTATAACAATCCATCTTGCATCGTACAGCTTTTGGTCGACAAGCTTAAACCCTCTTTTGCAGCCGCAATCGCATTGAGTAGGTGCTTTTATTACTCTTTCTGTTTGAATCACAGAAATCCTATTCCCGCAATCTGGACATAAGAAAATTGCCTCAGAAACTTCAGGCCTAACTTCGCTCGCTCTCTTAACTATGCCTTCGACCACTATAAGCTTCCCTATATGCTCAGCCCTTATGTTTCTTATCCTTATTTCCCTCTCTTTTGGAAGGTTGAAGAATCTTACTCTTAGCTTTGCTTCGCTAGGCAAATCAATTTGCTGAATAGCTTCTTCAAGAGCAGGAATTACCTCTTCAGGATTTTCGAGTATTTCGTCGGCAAGCTCAGGAGAAAACTTGTCTAGCAAGCCAAAATCTATGCTTATCGATTTTTTGTTCTGGTTGACTAGAGAAACCAATTCTGCATAATAGTTTTCTTTCAGAAATTCGGCGAAAATGTCAACAATATCCTCTCTCTCCATAGAATCCAATACTTTTATAATTTGCATTAATAAATTTTTTTCCAAATTTTGAAAGGATTCGGAAAAGAAGAAAAAAGCTATCTCTTGACCAGAGCGCTAATCTCCTTCAGCTTCCTCGAAACTTTCTTAACGGCTTTTCTTACATCCTCTATACTCCTCGCTCCCGTACAAACAATCTTTCCCGAACCAAACAGGAGGAATGCCACTCTTGGTGAATCCATCCTATAAACCAACCCAGGAAACTGCTCCGGCTCATACTCAGAATTTTCCAGGTTAAAGGCTATTTTGTCCAGGTTGAGGTTTGCGTTTAGCTTTGCGGACGCAACTATGTTTTCAACCTGAATCTTGACGGCCTTCGGGATTTTAACGCCTGCTTTCTTGATGTAATTTTTAACCTTATTAAAAACTGTGTGAACATCCTCTATACTCCTCGCTCCCGTACAAACAATCTTTCCCGAACCAAAAATTAGAGCTGCTGCTTTGGGCTTGCTTATCCTATAAACCAACCCAGGAAACTGCTCCGGCTCATACTCAACTCCTTCTGTTTTCGTAACCAACTTTTCCAAAGGGATTTCTACGCCGAGAGAAGCAGACGCAACTATGTTTTCAATCCTTATCCTAAAATCCATTTCATCACCTTTCTTGTTTATATTTAAATTTAAAGATTTAAATATTAGCTTATAAATTTTTCGAAAAATTTATAAATAATTCTCGATTTCCAGCAAAAAAGAATTTAGCTTCCATACGGGTAGAACAAAAGTATTCTTTTCTTTCAAAATATCTTCTTCAAAGAGCGTGACTATCAAAGGACAAATTTTCCGATTTTCAAGCTTATCTTTGAAAAACTTTTTGAATTCCTTAGCCCTCTCTTCCTGAAGCTCTACAGCTTTTCTAAGCTCGCTCTTCTTATACCTACCTCTTCCCAGCCTCTTACAGTCTATTAAAAGGATTAGGTCACTCTTTTTTCCGAGCACGTCTATTTCATACTTTCTCTTAGTTTTGAACCTGAAATGTAGATAAGTTTTGAAAGAATGAGCTTCCAAAACTTCCCTTACAAAATTTTCAAAATCCCTCCAATCGTAAGCTTCCAATATGTCCTCTAAGATTTCCCCTGAAAGAACCCTTTCCTTTATTTTTTCGATCACATTTATTTTTAAAGTGCGAAAAATTAAATTTGATTGAAGGAGGGAAATTCGTGGTCAGAAATAATCACGCTCTAATCGCCGGTATAGACGAAACCTCGCTCTGAGGCGTCAAGCCGGTAGAGGAGCATTAATAGGCCCGATGGTAATCGCTGGAGTGGTCATAGAAAAAAAGGATGAAAAAAAGCTAAAGGCTTTTGGGGTAAAAGATTCTAAAGCTTTAAGTCCCAAGAAAAGAGAAGAACTTGCAAAAGAAATAGAAGATATAGCGAAGAATATAGTCGTTTTTAGAGTACCTGCATGCAAGATTTTCAGCTATAGTAAGGAAAAGATAAAGCTCGATGAGTTAGAAGCCATAAAAGTTGCTCAGCTTATCGAGCTTTTGGAAGCAAAAAAATTTTACATAGATTCTTTGGGCAACGTTAATTCTAAGCCTGGAAGGTTTGAAAAACTCATAAGAAAGAATATGGATAAAAAAGTTGAGTTGGTAGTCGAGAATAAGGCTGATGAAAGGTATCCTGTGGTTTCTGCAGCCTCCATAATTGCTAAGGTTGAGAGGGATAAGGCTATCGAAGAACTCAAGCGAAAGGTTAAGTTCGACTTTGGAGTTGGCTATAGCCATGATGCAAGAACCATAGAATTTTTGGAAAAAGTTTTCTTGGAGTATGAGAAAAAGCCTTCATTCATAAGGTGGCATTGGGATACGGTAGAGCATGTTGCAGAAAAATTGTGGAGGGAGGGAAAAAAATTGCAGCCATGGGTTAAGGCTGAAATATTAAAAGAAAAGAGTTGGCAAAAAAGAATAAAAGATTTTTTTAAGAAAAAGAAATTATGTGATTGAATGAGGGAAAGAGAAATGATTTTGAGGTTTACTTGCTTCGGTATAATAGCAGGCATCTTATCCCAATATCTCCTAAAAAGTTTTGAAAATCTCATTTTTTCCTTGGTCGCACCGCTAGCGATTTTTTTGATTTTGATTTTATTTTCTAGGAAGAAAGAACATTTTTTGACGAACCTAATAACCTTTTTTTCTGTTTGGTTCGTCTTTTGGATGATTTTGTACGGGTTATAGGATGAAGAAGAATTATACGAGCGAACTGAAGAATTTGATAGGAAAAGAAGTAGTTTTGGCTGGATGGTGCCACGATGTCAGGCTTTTGGGAAATATCAATTTTCTTCTTTTAAGAGATAAAGATGGCATAGTTCAAGTAACTGCAAAAAAAGGAGAGGTTAAGGCCGAAATAATAGAGCTGATGAAGGAATTGCATCAGGAAGATGCTCTCCTGGTAAGAGGAAAAGTAGTGGAAAGTAAGATTGCAAAAAAAGGGATTGAGGTAATTCCGACTGAAATTAAAATATTGAGCAAGTCTAAAATTCCATTGCCTCTAGACCCCAGGGAAGTTACAAAAGCCAATTTGGATACAAGACTAAACCATAGACTTTTGGACTTAAGAACCCAAACCTCAAGAGCTATATTTAAAATCCAAGCAAGGATATTGCAAGCTTTTAGGGAATTTCTAACCTCAAAGGGTTTTTTAGAGATTCAACCCCCTATAATCATTTCATCGGCAAGCGAAGGCGGGGCAGAGCTTTTTTCCTTACCCTATTTCGAAAAAAGAGCTTTTCTCGCCCAATCTCCTCAGCTCTACAAGCAAATTTGTGCTTTAGCGTTCGAGAAAGTTTTCATGGTAGTTCCCGTTTTTAGGGCAGAGAAGTTCGACCAACCAACGCATCTAAACGAATTGAGGCAAATGGACATAGAGCAGGCTTTTGCAAGCGACGAAGAGGTGATGAATGCTTTGGAGGAATGTTTGGCTTACATTCTAAAAGAAGTTAGAGAAAAGTGCGAAGAAGAGCTTGAAGTTTTGGGTCAGCGTATTGAAATACCTCGATTGCCTCTTAGGAGAATTCCTTATTCCAAAGCCATAGAAATGCTTAGGGAAAAGGGTGAAGAGATCGAGTATGGGGAAGATTTTTCCAAATCCCAAGAAAGATTGCTTTGGAAGATTGTTAAAGAGGAAGCATTTTTCATAACCCAATGGCCTGAAGAGCTCAAGGCTTTTTATGCTATGCCTTATGAGGATAATCCTAAGCTGGTTAAAGCCTTCGATTTAATCTATAGAGGCTTGGAAATTTCATCTGGTACGCAAAGGATTCATGATCCAGAGCTTTTGATAAAGAGGATTAAGGAAAAAGGACTCGACCCAAAAAACTTCGAGTTTTACATAGATTGTTTTAGGTATGGAAGCGTAGAGCATGCTGGCTGGAGTATTGGATTGGAAAGGTTAACCATGGCAATAACGGGAAGGAAGAATATAAGGGAAGTTTGTTTATTCCCTAGAGATAGGAAGAGGATATTTCCCTAATTTTCTAAGCAAAATTTTACAGGCAATTATATGAGAGCAAGTTTTTTGTTTTAGCGCAAAAAATTGGCAGTCGCAGCTGAACTCGTTCTTTTCCTTGTCAAATATTATGGCATGCTCCTCTGTCTCTCCTTTAACCTTTAAATGAATCCTTTTCTCAGTCTCCAGCTCAACCCTAGCTTTTTTCTGCTTAAAGAGCAAGTACCCTTTCCTTTCCACATCTCTCGAAACTTTTTCCATATTAAGTTTTTATTGGAAAATAAGTAAAAAATATAAGATGAAGCTAACCATCTTTTTAATTTTACTCAACGTTTCAGCCTTCATCCTTACTTCCAACGGGTTTGTAATCTTAGAACCATTCGCTAAAGCATACGGGTTTAGCGTTAAAAATTTTTTAGAAGGAAGGTATTACACCCTAATCACTTCATTTTTCTTGCATGCAGATGTTTTGCACCTAATCTTTAACATGGCTGCGCTTTTTGTCCTGGGTTGGGCTTTGGAAACTAGGGTAAGCAAGGCTAAGTATCTTACGGTTTACTTGCTGGGTGGTATCTTCGGCAATCTATGCATGTTCATTCCATTTTTTGGTTATTCTCCGAATACTTTAGCAGTCGGCGCTTCGGCTGCAATCTCAGCCCTAATAGGCTTGGGAACTTTCATCTGTCCTGGGAAGCTAGTTTTCTTCCCTACTATTATACCAATTCCTTTTATTCTGGCAGGAGCGATTTACTTCCTCTTCACGCTTTCCCATTTGTTTGAAGTTTCGACCATAGCGTATCCCACTCATCTGGGAGGAATGCTCGTAGGAGGATTGTTCGGCTTGATTTGGGGAGAGAGCAGGATGTTCAGGTTGCTTTTATTTATATCCATATGTCTTCTAATTATTTTCTTGCCTTACTTGATTGGAATGGTGTTTGCATGAAGGAAGTTATTGAAAAGTTGAAAAAAATCAATGCGAGAAGAATACTCGTCCAGTTTCCAGAAGGCTTGAAGCTAAAAATTCAGGAAATTGCGAGAGAATTGGAAGAGAATGGTTTTGAAGTGTTGCTTTGCTTAGAACCTTGCTTCGGGGCTTGCGATATAAGGGATGAAGAAGCTTTAAGGCTTGGTTGCGATGCCATCTTGCACATAGGTCATGAAAGGTTTGTAGAAAAGACGAAGCTTCCAGTTGTTTACTGGGAATACTTTATCGATGCAGACGTTTGTTCGATACTAGAAAAAGAGTTCGAAAAGCTAAAGGATTTTAGGCGTATAGGCTTGATAACGAGCATCCAGTTCGTTAAGCTAATTCCAAGAGTAAAGGAGTTTCTCGAAGCTAAGGGAAAAGAAGTTTTTACTTTCAAAAGCTTGCAATATCCTGGTCAAGTTCTAGGCTGCAATGTAGAAGCTGCTAAAGCCATCGAAGAAAAAGTCGATTGCTTTCTCTGTATCTCAGCAGGAGAGTTCTATGCAGCAGGCCTAGTTCTATTCACAGAAAAACCTGTTTTGAATTTGGATCTGGAGAGGAAGGAAATCAGAAGTCTAGAAGAATTCAAGCAAAGGGTTGAAAAGTTAATAGCATGGAATAAAGCTCAATTTGAAGATGCTAAAAGAATTGGAATTTTGGTCAGCTGGAAAAAGGGGCAGATAAAGCGAGATTATTTTAAGCTAAAGGAAAGGCTTGAAAAGGAAGGAAAGGAAGTTTACTTGCTTGCTATGGATGAAATTAGTCCTGAAAAGCTAGAGGGTTTAAAGCTCGACTTCTTGATAAACTATGCTTGTCCGAGGTTGGGGATAGACGATTTGGCAAGGTTTAAAATACCTATGCTAAATTTTAACTTCCTCGAAAAGAAATATTTAAATTCTTGAAGCTAGTATTAGATTTTATTGATGGGTATGGAGCTTAAAGTTTTGAAAAAGGAGGATAAGAGATTGGTCCTTGAGGTTCAAGGAGAAACCATAGGGTTTGTGAATGCCCTGAGGGAAGAGCTTTGGAATGATAAGAGTGTTTCGGAAGCAGCCTTTAGGAAAGAGCATCCTTATTTGGCTGAGCCCAAGCTAATAGTTAAGACTTCAAGAGGAGAGCCGGAGGTTGCTTTAGAAAAAGCTTGCGATAGGTTAATAGAAAAGTTAGGAGAATTTAGGGAAAAGTTTAAGGCTGAGCTTAAATCCTAGCATGTCTTGGTTCCGTATTTCTCAAAGAGTTCCTCCTTTACGTAAACAGGAACCAAATAGTCTGTTCTTGCAGCTAGAGCTAATGCATCGCTAGGCCTTGAATCTAGGCTTAAAACCTTATTTCCCTGCCTTAAAATTAATCTTGCAAAATAGGTGTTGTTCTTAAGCTCGGTAATCTTAACCATAAGAATTTTTATTCCGTAATTCTTCAGGATATCATCAGCTAAATCATGAGTTAGGGGTCTGAAATATCTTATGTTATTCTGTCCTCTAGCTATAGAAATTGCCTGAGACCTATCTACTATCATCCTTAACTCATAGCAATCAGAGTAAAATTTTACGATTCCTCTATCTTCTTCAATGTCCAAACTAATAGAAACTTCTTTGAAGCCAACCGTAGAAACTTGAGGGAAGAAGGCAATCGGTAGTTCAAGCTTAAGCCATGAAATATAAATGATTAGAGCGAGGATTAGAGTAAGGGAAAAGAATAGGAGCAAGTACAAGTATAATCTCTCATCCTTTTTAACCTTTCTTTTTCTTCTAGCCACAATTAATTTTTAGATTTTAAAATTAATAATATGAGAATTTCGCAACAAATTTTTCCAAGGTGTGTAGTTTTAGTAGCAAGCGTCGATAAAGAAGGAAGAGCAAACGTGATGACTGCAAGCTTCGTGATGCCAGTAAGTTTTGAGCCAAAGTATGTTGCTTTTTCTATTTCACCTTACAGGCATACTTTCAAGAACTTAAGGGAAACTAAAGAATTCACTCTAAATCTAGTGAGTAAGGAAATGAAAGAAATGGCTAAGATCTGCGGAAGCTATTCTGGTAAAGAAGCAAATAAGTTTGAGTTAGCTAAGTTAACTAAAGCTAAAGCAGAATTTGTTAAAGCGCCTCTAATAGAAGAATCTCCGATAAGCTTTGAATGTAGGGTTGAAGATATGAGAGAGTTTGGAGACCATTGGATAGTCGTAGGAAAGGTTTTGAAAGAGCATGTTAGAAGAGAGAATTTCACCCCTTTGTTGCATAAGAGCGGGGAAGTTTATATGGAAGCTAGAGAATTAAGCGAGTGATTCAACTACAGGCTTTTTATTTAGCTGAAACTCGCTGGCAGTAACCAAATTTTTTCCCAACTTTTTAGCAAGTTCCCAAACAGCTTTTGTACGCTCTCTAAATTTAGGCTCTCTAGGTAAATGATGGTCCCAAATCATGACCTTAAATTTAACTTTTTCAACAATCCTTCTCACATTTTCCAAGACTCTCCTAAAGTTAATTAGGTTTAGAGTATAGCCGAGCATGTAAGTCATAGGGCCATCAAGAATTAAAT
>CAYYER010000002.1:20465-20892 GCA_964471045.1 uncultured archaeon
AATTAAATAAGTTGGATTTTCTTCTATTATCCAATCAGCATAATCCTCTATTATCGGTCCATTCAAATCCGAAGAGTGAATTAACTTTTCTTTCCCTCGCTTAATAACAGTCGAAAAAACCCAACCAACCCTAGAATATTCTATTCCATGGAATAAGGGTTTTGTGAATTTAACCCTTGTTTTACCCCTTTTAAATTCCTTGCCTTCCGGAAAGATTAGTTTAACCTGCTTGAACTTTCCTTCAGGAATAAGCTTAAAATTTTTCCATTTTTTCACTCTATTCAAAAACCATTTTTTTCCTTTCTTCATTAGCTCTTCCCTTCTTCTTTGATAATCTCCAAAATCTTTTTCTAAAGATTTTAATTCTTCAGCCGGATCTTCAAATTTTTTCTTAGCCTGCTTTTCAAGCTTAAGCTCTTCCTTTAGC
>CAYYER010000002.1:20902-24167 GCA_964471045.1 uncultured archaeon
TTTATTCTTGTAGATTTTCTCGTCTCTTAAAAAATGATCCCAATGATAATGGGAAATGATAATCCAATCAGCTTGCTTGCTAGCTCTCTTAATTTCTCTTTCTCCTTTTAGTTTCCAATAAATCTTTTTTGAATAGCTTGCAGGAAAAGAAGGATGCATTATAGCTATTCCAGGGTCGATTAAAATCGAAACGTTCTTTGTTTTAACTAAAGTACAAGAGCTTTTTGCACCAAAGGAATCGAACCAGATTAATTTAAAATCTATCTGTTTCACAAATTATTTTTAGGCTAAGTTCTTAAAATCATTTCAGCTAAAGATTTAAAGCTTAAAATTGACTACAATAAACTATGAGAAAAGAAGTGGAAAGATGGTTCGCCCAAGCAAAGGCTGACCTCAAGACGGCTAGGGATTGTTGGAAATCAAGAAATTTTTATGCTTGTGTATTTTTCTGTCAGCAGGCCGTTGAAAAAGCTTTAAAGGCTTTCTTTATCCATAAAAAGAGAAAGATGCATCCAAAGACTCATGACCTAACGGAGCTTGTTAGCGAGCTTAGGCTTAAAAAGTTTGAAAAAATAGCAAGAAAATTGACTCCAGAGTTTGTGGTTACTAGGTATCCTGATGCAGCTAACGGTATACCATTCATGCTTTACGATTCAGAAGATTGTAAAAGAGCTCTTAGGGATGCTAATAGGGTGATCAAATGGGTAGAAGAAAAGTTAAAATCGAAAACAAAGAAGTGAAAAGGTTTATAGAGACTGTGAAGAAGAAGTTTGAAGCAGAGAAAATAATTTGGTTTGGTTCTAGAGTAAGAGGAAATCATCTGGAAGAAAGTGATTTCGATTTCATCATTGTCTCGAAAAAGTTTGAAGGCATACCTTTTAGGGAAAGGATAATTAAGGTGTTAAATCTAACGAAAAAACCATGGCTTTTTGATGTGCTCTGCTATACTCCGGATGAGTTTGAGAGGAAGAAAAAGGAAATAGGAATAGTAAGCGAAGCTTTAAGAGAAGGTATAATTCTTGAATAGTTTCCTAATCCAAGATTTTTATAATTTAAGAATCAATTTAAAGGTGATGGATTTGCCTTATAAAGTTGATCCTAGTACAAAAAGAGATTTAGTTCTCATACTTTGTTCTCTATTAGAAGGGCATGAAATAGACTATGGTACATTACATAAAGCTTCGAAAATTTTTCAGGCAAATTTTGAAAGAAAATACGGCGCTACATTAGGATACAAATTCAATGATATTTCAATCTATAAACCTTGGGATGATGAATTCCAAAGAGATCTTGAAAGATGGGATGCTGTTAGTAAGCTAATTACCATTTCTGATAGGAACAATTGTATTTGCTTAAAAGTGCCTAGAAGAACAAAATTACTCCTTAGTATTGCTAAAGAAAATTTGGAAAAGAAATTTGATGGTCTAAAAGAATTCGTTAAAGAAATTGAAGAAAAGTTGGCTGATTAGGGTTTTAATACTTTCAAGTCTTTTTCCTCGAGCACGCATTCTTCAGGCTTCTTGTCTGTTCTAATTCTTTGAAAGCTTGGAGCACGCATCTTCAAATCCTCGCTCAAATTCATGAATTTTATTTCAGCAACTATCCTTGGTTTAACCCAGCAAATTTTTTCTAGAATGGCTGGCTCTTCCCTAAACTCATCAAAAGGATTTTTATCAGTTTCTAATTTTTTGAGTAAAGGAGTAAGTCTCTTCAAATCCTCTTCGCTCCAGCCTGTATTATGAGAAATTATACCGTTGGTGATGAAAGCGTGATATATAGGAACATGCAAATCAAATACGACGGTTGGGATACTTAAAACTTCTATACTTTTAATTGGGAGCCAAAAAACATTAGTAATTGCTTCTAAGTAATCTTCTTTTATTCCTTGACTCTTAAAAAATTCATAGAGGTTGAGTATAGTTTCTTGGGAAATTCCTTTCTTTCTATATCGGTTATTTTCTAGCCTGCAGATATTCTGATAACTTACTCCAGATTTTTTAGAGAGCTCTACCTGGGATAGCTTTAGCTTTTTTCTAAGACGTCGAAAAATACTTCCATCTATTTTTATATGTCCCCAGTTAGGTTTTGATATTCTTGATAGTGCTTTTTTCAGCTTTTTCATTTTTTCCACATGGTTAAACCCAATCTCGTCGTGAAAAATCTTTATGAATTTTTTCTTAGTTATTCGAAGAAGATAAGTCTTAAACACTTTGCCTCTAAGTTTTTGGTTGTATTCATAGAATTTTGATAGGATGCCGTATTTTAACAAAAGTAGTTGAACCTGTTTGAGTAGTTTACCGCTAGCACTCTTAATAGCAATGTAGTTATCGTAATTTTTACCACAAACGACAAACCCTTCTGCATCGAATAATCCTCGAAGAAAGGAAGAAACTACTTCTTTGGGACTATTGAGTATCTTGTCAGGTATCTCCCTATGTTTAGAAAGTTTATTAAGTCCCAACTTTTCGATGAGATTTTTCATTTCCTTTGAAGAAAATCTTAACTTTATACCAGACCCTCTTTTATCGAAAGTATAGTAACAGGAAATCCCAAGCTTTTCTAAAAAACTTTTAATCTTTTCCAAGAGATAAAGTTCCCTCCTATTCATGTTAATAGAAATTCTATTCCTTCCGTATGGATTTTTATACCTTTTTTCCTTGACCATCATGCTTCCTTCTCCTGTAAATATGCCTAGAAAGTATGCCAGTTCTGGTGTGAGGATAAAACCTCCAACTCTTTGTTTTCTTCTTGGAAAGATTGACCTTGAGATAGCAAGCAAATCACCTATTTTTAGATGTTTTGCTTTTACCCATTTTATTCTACCATTTCTTAGGACTTTGAGTGGATGTTCTTCACTGACTTTGACTGAATAACCAAATAATGTAGAAATTTCGTAAACCTTATCGACAACATACTTATGAAATTCTGTAGAAATGCTTGGTATTAGGTTATTGGTTTTATCGCAACTTATTATCCTTAAGGATAAGGGATTCCTTCCGAATTTAAACTTTTTTTTATCCAATTCACTTATTCTTATCATTTTTCCATCAGCTAACGTAACGTAAGTATCCCCGGTTACACAGCCAACTCTTCCAATATACCTTAGTTTATTTTTATAGCGAATTCCGCACAATAAAGCACCAAAGTATTCTTCTCTCCATCCCTCGCCTTTTGTATAACCGCAAATTACACAATCCAAAGTTCTGAAAACTTTTATCTTAAGCCAGTTTTTGCCGCGTTTTCCAGGAGAATATACAGAATCCGG
>CAYYER010000003.1:0-21945 GCA_964471045.1 uncultured archaeon
AGCTTTAGAAGATTCGAGGGAAAGAGTCGCTAAAGTCATAAACGCAAACCCTAGCGAGATAATTTTTACTAGCGGCGCGACCGAGAGCAACAATCTGGCTTTGAAAGGAGTAGCATTTGCGAACAAAAAGAAAGGAAAGCATCTAATAGTTTCTTCTATAGAACATCATTGTGTCTTGGATTCTGCTAGATGGCTAGAAAAGCAAGGTTTTGAGATAACTTACTTGAAAGTCGATAAGTATGGTTTAGTTGATTTGGCCGAGCTTGAGGATTCGATAAGGGAAGATACAATTCTAGTTTCGATCATGCATGCAAACAATGAGATTGGAACTATCGAGCCGATAAAGGAAATAGGAAAGATCTGCAGAGAAAAAGGAGTTTATTTTCATACGGATGCAGCCCAAAGTTTTGGAAAAGTTTCAATAGATGTTAAAAAGATGAACGTTGACCTACTAACAGCAAGCTCTCATAAAATCTATGGCCCTAAGGGAGTAGGTTTCTTATTTATTAGAGAGGGCGTGGAAATCGAGCCTTTGTTGCATGGAGGGGGGCATGAATTTGGCTTGCGTTCTTCAACAGTTAACGTTGCTGGAATCGTTGGATTTGCTGAGGCAGCTGAGATTGCAAGGAAGGAAATGAAGAGGGAAGCTGAAAGATTAACTAAGCTAAGAAGAAGGTTAGAAAGAGGGGTTTTGAAAATTAAAAATTCTCATTTGAACGGCCATCCTACAAAAAGGTTGCCAAACATTTCGAACTTTTGGTTTGATTTTATAGAGGGTGAAGCTTTGGTAATGTACCTAGACCAAAAGGGAATAGCAGCTTCGACTGGCTCAGCCTGCTCTTCGGAAAGCTTAGAGCCAAGTCATGTTTTGCTTGCTATTGGCTTAAAACCTCATCAAGCCCAAGGAAGCTTAAGGTTAAGCATAGGAAGGTTTACAACCAAGAAGGAAGTCGATTATGTTTTAAAAGTTTTGCCTGAAGTTGTTGAAAGGTTGAGAAGGATTTCCCCGTTCAAAGGAAAGTGGAGCTAATGAGGAAAGAATTTCTTCCCTATCCAAAAGAAATCATAAGACATTTCAAGCATCCAAAGGGTTTGGGTAGGATTAAAAATCCTAGCGCAATAGGAAAGGCTGGAAACATTCTTTGTGGAGATGTTCTCTGGTGCTATATAAAGGTCGGGAAAAACAAGAGGGGGGAGGAAATAATTAAAGACATAAGGATGAAAGTTTTTGGTTGCATAGTTGCCATAGGAATTTCTTCCCTACTAACCAAAATGGTGAAAGGAAAAACTATAGAAGAAATTTTAGAACTTACAAAGGATGATATTCTGAAGAAAACAGGGCCATTACCTCCGATTAAAGTTCATTGTTCAGTTTTAGCTTTGGATGCTCTGCATGAGGCAATCTACAACTATTTGGTTAAAAAGAAAAGGGAAATTCCTGAAAAGCTGAAAAGAGTTCATGAGAGAGTTGTCAATACCTTGAAGGAAATAGAGAAGAGGCATGAGGAGTTTTTAAAGTTAGAAGAGAAGTTGAGATGATTTCATTTGTTATACGTATAACACAAAAAGCCAAATAAAAATAGAAAAAGATGTTATACGTATAACATCTAGCTTTACTTTATTCATTTTTAAATTCGAAAAACAAATTTTCCTGTTATACGTGTAACACTACAGACTAGCTCTTTGCTTTTTCTACCCCCAATTCAAAAGCCCTTAAATTGCTTTCCAAGTATTTTTCTTTAACAACCTCTTTTATCCCTTCCTCCAAATTCTTCTTTTCGATTGGAATTAAATTCAAGCCAAAAGCATAGCCTAGCATGAAAACGTTTGCAAAAACTCCTTTTCCAAGCTCTTTCTTTGCAATTTCGGTAGCATTGATTGGGATAACCTTTAAAGAAAACTCTTTCAAAACATTTTCAATCTTTTCCAAGCTCGGATAACTTTCTTTCAAAATAGAAACGGAAAGCGGAACTATCGGAAAAGTGTTAAAAAGGATTACTGTTCCGTTTTCTTTTGACCCATAGTAGCAAGCTCTTAAGGCTTCCAAAGGTTCTAGAGCGATTATTAGGTTTGCTTCGCTCTCCCTAACTATCGGGGAATAAATTTTCTTCCCGAATCTTATGTGGCAGGAAACCGAGCCACCCCTTTGAGCTAGGCCATGCAACTCAGAAGTTTTAACATCATACCCTTGCCTTAAGGCTGCTTCAGCTATTATAAAGGTTAGAGTTAGAATTCCTTGACCTCCTGTTCCGATTGCTACGATATTGAATTCTTTTGGCTTTTTCATATTTCAATTCCCTCTCTTAGAGCTTCGCTAACTATTGAAACTCTTTTTTTCAATCTCTCAAATTCTTTAACGTTAAAAAGCAGTATATCGACTGGGTAATCTATCTTCGCCTTCAAATGCCATTCATCATAAAGCTGGGGAGTAATCTTGAAAACATCCTTCCTTCCAAATTTTCTACTTACTATGATCAGGTCTATGTCGCTGTCCTTAGTGAATTCTCCTCTTGCAGCTGAACCAAAGAGAATAATTCTATCTACCTGAAATTTCTTTTTAATTCTTCTTTTGTACCTTTCTATTTCTCTTTTAATCTCTTCAATTTTCTTTTTGCCCACTCTACCACCTTCCTACTATTTTCTAAAGCTTCTTTTGCTATTTCTTCAGTATATTCAGTTTCTGTAGGGTATCTTGTTTCTATGTAATGAGGGTTCAATTTCTTAGAGATCTTAATTATACTTCGGTTTGCATTTATAGTTAAACATAGCTTTTCAAGATCATGAATTTTCCACAATCTTTTGAATTTTAAAATATACAAAGCCTTTAAAGCCTTTTCTGCAGCTTGATGAGAAAGGAATGCTGACAGACTAAACCTTTTATTCTTGAAAGTAAACTCCGCATCACTCAAATCTCCTTCAGCCTTTTCAATCCATTTTTCAACCTCTTCCTTTAATTCTCCTTCAGGTTTTTTCATTCTTTCACCCTTATAGCCTTCGCAGGACAAATTTGGAAGCAAACAGCGCATCCAGTACAAATTTCAGGATTAATTTTATACTCTCCGTTTTCTTCATAAATTGCTGGGCAGGCAAATTCTTTCAAGCATAAACCGCATTTAGTGCATTTGCTTTGATCGATTTCAAACTTAGGAATCTTTAGTCCAGCCTTTCGCTTTCTTCTCGTAGCTACTAGTTGACATTCTCTCTTTGCAACTATCACCGAAACCCTATCCTTAGCCAAAAATTCTTTTACCGTAGCAACCATTTCGTTTACATTGAACGGGTCAACAACCTTTACCCATTCGACTCCACAAGCTCTTACTATATCTTCTATCGCTACTTGCTTAGTCTCTTCTTTCAAGCCAGTAATTCCTGTTCCTGGATGAGGCTGATGGCCTGTCATAGCAGTATATCTATTATCTAGGATTACAACCAAAGGATTCGAGCGGTTAAAAACCATATTTATCAAGGCAGGTATTCCTGCATGGAAGAAAGTCGAATCTCCAATAAAAACAATCGTTTTTTGTTCAGTAGCCTTATTTATCCCATGGATTACTCCTTCGCTAGCTCCCATCGAAACTAAAAAATCTTCCATTTCTAAAGGAGGAAAAATTCCTAGCATATAGCAGCCAATATCCCCGCCATAAACTGGCTCAATCCCCATTTCCTTGACAGCTTTTTTGACAGCGTAGAAAGTTGCTCTATGAGGACAGCCAGGACACATTATCGGAAATCTCGAAGCAATCTTAATTTTTTCATACTTTCGCTTGTAAGCTTCTAAGCTTGTATGGTCTATTTTCAACCTTATTCCAGTAATTCTTGTAATCGCAGAAATCACTATTTCTTCGTTGAATTCTCCAGCTTTCGGCAAAACATCTTTTCCATAAACTTTAAGCTTTGGATTAGCGTCTTTTGCCATAGCCTTAACTTTTTCTTCTAGTAGGGGATCAAGCTCCTCGACTACGAGCAATCGCTTAAACCTTTTGAGGAAACTTTTGATTTTTCCTTCGGGCAATGGATTGGTTAGGCCAAGCTTTAATACAGGAAACTTAACTTTTAAATCGTCCATGGCCTCCATCACATAGTTGAAAGAAGCGCTAGCAGTAATTATCCCAAGCTTACTTTTTGCGTTTGAGTTAACAACCCTATTTATCCTTGCTTTTTCAGAGAATTTTCTAATCCTTTCCATCTTTTCCAAAAGCTTTTCGTGCATTCTCAAAATGTTTGGCCTAAGGTTAAAGAATCTTTCTCTATCGCGCTTGAAAAACCCTTTTTTCTTCCCTTCAACCATTTTCCCTAATTTAACTATTCCTCTTGCATGGCTAACCCTTGTGGTCAATCTAACCAAAACGGGAATTTCAAATTTTTCCGAAATTTTAAAAGCAAGCTTCGTAAAATCCTTGCATTCTTGGGGATCGCTTGGCTCTAGCATGGGAACATGAGCCAAAAAAGAATAATGTCTAGAATCCTGCTCGCTCTGAGCAGAACTCCAGCAGCTTGGGTCGTCTGCAACTACGACAACCAAACCTTTTACACCAAGATAGGCTAAAGGCATGAAGCTATCCGAAGCTACGTTTAAGCCAAAGTGCTTAAAAGCTACCAAAGCTTTTAACCCAGCCAAAGCAGCTCCTGCCCCAGCTTCTAGAGCAACTTTTTCATTGGTCGAATACTCAAAATAAATTCCCAGTTGCTTCGCAATTTTGGAAAAGGTGTCCCCAATCTCGCTCGCAGGAGTCCCGGGAAAGGTTGAGACAAAGCTTACCCCAGCTTCCAAAGCTCCTCTTACTATTGCTTCATTTCCGAGTAAGATTACTTTTTTCCCTTCCTGCTCTAGAACTTTCATCTAAAATTTATTTTATCGGCAGAATAAAAATTATTCTTTGAGCAAGCTATCCCACTTTCCTTCGTCGACTTCCTTAATTATTTCTTTAGCTCTCTTTCCTTCTACAGTAATGGGCATGCTCACCGCAGTCCCCAAAACCATTTTAACCGCGCTTTTCAAATCTTTTGCAAGCAGCTCTTCCCTTTTAATCTTCGCTATTTTTACAACTTGTTCCATCTTTAAATCTCCTAGAGAAGTTATTCCCTTGGCTTTATCCTCCTCTGTAAGCTTAGCTTTTTCTATTCCCAACTCTTTTTTTATTAAGCTTGAAACAGGAGGAATTCCGACTTCAATTTCATAAGCTTTAGTTTCCTTATCAATTATTATTTTTACAGGAACTTGCATTCCCTCATACTCTTTTGTTTTTTCGTTTATCTTTTGAATTACTTCGTTAACCTTTAGCTTATACATGGCTAGCTTAGGGGCAATGGTAGGGCCTGCAGAAGCTTTTCCTCCCTCTACCAAAATTTCGATTACATCCTTCTCCATGCTACTTCACTTTTTCAACCAGCTTTACGAATTCAACAGAAACAGTTACTGGAATTGGGACAGCAACTTCTAAGAGTTCGATAACAACCTCCCTCTTTATCTTATCATACCTTACGACCTTTCCTCTCTCTCCTTTAAACGGACCTCCTATTATCTCAACTATGTCGCCCTTGTTGAGCTCGACCTCGGCTTTCCTCGGCTCTAAAAATCTTTGTATGTCCTTAATTTCTATGGGCTTTCTAATCATTCCCCTAACGTGGGGAATTGCTTTAATTGCTAACTCTATATCCTTCAAATCCCCTTCAACAAAGATGTAGCCTTTGATTTCTTCTGGATGGACTAAAGCTTGAATGTTCAAGTTTTCTGTTTTTGCTTTCGCCGCTATTGCGTCTAGAACAACTTCTTCCCTTCCAACTACGGTCTTAACTGTATATATCATTCAACCACCAAGCCAGCTTAAGAGCTCTCCAGCGTTTGCGATCAGATAAATTAAAAAGCCGAGAAAGCCTATTAAAAGCAGGCCAATCGCGCAAATCCTCGAGGTTAGTGAAAACTCCTCCAAATCAGGCTTTTTCGTCATAGCAATTACTCTTTTACAATTCTCCAGCTTTTCCTTCAAGTTCAAGAAGACCTACCTTACAACTTCTACTCCAAGTATTTTTTCCATTTCTCTTTTATCTATTCTGGTAAACGGTTTCTCAAAGATCTCTTCTATTCCTTCAAACTTAACTCCAGTTACTATCAATAGCGCTCTCAAAGTATCTTCCAGACCTTTCTCTATCTGCGCACCCCAGATTATCTTTGCTTCAGGGGAAAGCTTGGTCGAAACTGCTTCTACTATTTGCTGAGCTTCCCTTATCGTAATGTCAGGTCCTCCTAAGACGTTTATCAAAGCACCTTTTGCACCCTCTATGTCTACGGTAAGCAAGGGATTGTTCAAAGCCTTTTCCACAGCCTCTATCGCTCTGTTGTCTGTGTTGCTTTCACCCATTCCTATCATCGCTAGCCCGCCGTCTTGCATCACAGCCCTCACGTCTGCAAAATCTAGGTTTACCAAGCCAGGCTTTGTGACGAGCTCGGTTATCCCCTTCACAGCATTAACTAGAATTTCGTCGCATATCTTAAAAGCTGTTAGGAGCGAAACATCCGGAACTATTTCCAATAGCCTGTCGTTGGGTATAACTATAAGAGTATCTACCACATCCTTCAAATTCTTTAGCCCTTTCCTAGCATTTTCCATCCTTTGCTTCCCTTCCATCGTAAAAGGCAAGGTTACTATCGCTACAGTCAAAGCGCCAAGCTTCTTTGAAATATCAGCTATTACTGGCAAGCTCCCCGTTCCCGTACCTCCTCCTAAGCCACAAGTTAAGAAAATCATGTCAGCCCCTTGCAAAACTTTCTTAATCTCATCCTTACTTTCCTTCGCAGCCTCCATCCCTATTTTTGGGTCAGCACCAGCTCCCAAGCCGCCTGTCAACTCTTTCCCTATCAGAACTTTTTTATCAGCTTCTGTAAAAAGTAAGTCTTGTGCATCCGTGTTTATCGCTATGGTTTCCGCCCCAAAAATCCCAACTTCCATCAAGCGAGTAATAGTATTGTTACCAGCACCTCCTGCCCCAACAACTTTTATTTGAGTTTTTCTCTTTTCCAGAATTTCCTCTATTTCCCTATCCTCTCTCTTTTTCTTCTTCTCTTTCTTAGCCATCAAATGCTTAATACCCATGCGATTCCCTTTAAATTAAATAAAAAAATTAAAAATAAATGCTTAAGCTTCTTTCTCAAACTCATCTATGAATCTAACCTTCTTTACCCCGTCTATCCATTTGAAGATAGTCCTTGAAATAATATCTTTTGCTCTTATGGTCAATTCAGGCTTGTTTTTGAAAGATATTTCAACTTCTTCACCCTTAAAGCTTGCATTAACTTCTTTCTCGTCCATTCCAGTAAAATAGCAAACTATTGCTTTAACTTTTTCTTCCTTTTCCTCGATCTGCTTAACGATCTCTATCTCATACTCCAAAGTTTTTCCTGCCAGCGGATGGTTAAAATCGACTTTTACCCTCCCGCCTGAAACGCTTAGTATCCTTCCCCTCAATCCGCTTACAGTTACCAAATAGCCAGGAACGGGTTCGATGTTTCTTTCTTTAAAAACAGATTCTGGAATTATTTTTACCAATTCTTCCTTCCTTTCTCCGAAGGCATCGCTGGGTTTAATCTCAACCTTTTTCTTTTCACCAACTTTCATCTCTTCCAAAGCTTTATTCAAGCCTCTAATCAAGAGATTTGAACCAACTATTACCGGAATCGGTCTATACCTAAACTTTGGGTCATAAATCCCCTCTTTTTTCGCTATTTCTTCCTTCGTCAAGTCGAAGATTTCTCCAGTTTCCTTAATCCTCCCAACATAATCTATGTAAACAAAATCTCCTCTTTGCATACCATTCAATTGGGAAAGGAAATATTTAAATGATTTGCGGGGGCTGGGATTTGAACCCAGGAAGGCACTAAGCCACTGGCTCCTGAAGCCAGCGCCATCGACCAGGCTAGGCGACCCCCGCTAAAAAACCTTGAAATCTATGCAAACCTTCCATCTTTTTGGTGCATAGGGCAAAACCTTCCTTTTTTCTAGAATCTCATACCTTTTCTTAAACTTTTTAACGTTTTTCTCTATGGCTTTAATTCCGTTTTCAAACAAATTATCCTCCTTACCCCAGCTGTAGAAGTGAATTATTCCATTTCTTTTAACGCATTTTAGGGCTAAATCCAAAAAAGTTTCTGAGCCTAAGGGCAAGGGCATTACTATCCTATCGAATTTTTCTTTTAGCTTTGGGCAAACTTCCCTTACATCACCATTTATCAAAACAACCTTATGGCTTAACCCATTTACTCTAACATTATGCTTTGCATAAAGATGGGCCGCTTCGTTTATCTCAATTCCATAAACTTTTTCAACATTTGCTTTTTTTGCTATGGCTATGCAGTAAGGCGCAATTCCACAGAACATAACTAAAACTTTTTCACCATCTTTAACCTTGCTTGCTATCCTTTGTCTTTCTGTTGCTTCCCTCGGAGAAAAATAAACTTTTCTTGGATCAAGCTTTAAAATGTAACCATACTCTTTATGGATAACTTCTGTATTTTCATCGCCTGCTATTAGCTCATACTCTCTTAACCTTTCTATGCCTTTCCTTCCAGAAACTTTTTTCAAGACAGATTTAACATTCTTATGCAACTTCATTATACCTTCAGCTATTATCTTTTCCTTGTTCTTTAACTGGTCAGGAATCTCGATTATGGCCACTGCCTTTTCCCTAGAACCAATTATGTCAAAGCTTCTTGGCACAAGCTTCAATTCTTCCTCGCTAAGCTTGTTTTTCAAAATATCTTTCAAGCTCATATTTATCTTCTCCTAAATTTAATTGAGAAAATGGATTTAAGAGAATTGATCGAAGCAACAAAAAATTCGAGTAAAGAACAAATTCTTGGAAGAATAGAGAATGTTTTAAAAATTTTAAAAAAGGAGAAGAAGGATGATTTAGCTATTATTCAACCAAAAAATTCTTTGATAGTCGTTGGCGATTTGCACGGAGACTTAGAAAGTTTAATTTTTATTCTGGAAAATAGCAATTTCTTTGGAACCAAGGATAAAATAATTTTCCTTGGGGATTATGGGGATAGGGGAGAATACTCGGCCGAAGTTTATTATTTGCTCTTAACTTTAAAGGAAAATTTTCCAGGAAGAGTTTTTTTGCTGCGGGGAAATCATGAGTTTCCTAAGGGCTTGGAAGTTTATCCCCATGACTTGCCTTTTTGGCTTGCTAAAAAATACAAGAGCGAGGAAGTTTATGAGAGGATAAAGGAATTCTGGAGTTATTTGTATGCCTCTGCTCTAGTTGAAGAAAAATATTTGTTCGTTCATGGCGGCATTCCAGTTGACTTAAGCTCTATCGAAGAATTAAGAAATGCTAGCAAGCTTCATCCTGAAAAAAGTTTTTTAGAGGAAATTCTATGGAACGATCCTGACGAGATTGAAAATTTTCTCCCTTCTCCAAGAGGAGCAGGGAATGTTTTTGGGAAAAGTGTAACTGAAAAAGTTTTGAAAATGGTTAAGGCAAAAACTTTGATAAGGAGTCATGAACCAGTTGGGATAAGGGTTAACCATTCTGGCTTGGTTCTAACAATCTCCTCAACCAAAGTTTATGGAACCTGTGCGGCTTACTTGAAGATTAACTTAGAGGAAGAGACAAAGAATGCTTTCGAGCTGGCCAAGCTTGCTTCTAGGTTTTAAAAAGCTGAAGAGATGAACCTGAATTCAAAAGGGTTTTCTGGGAAAATTATGTGGTTGATGTAGTAATGGATGAAGCAAATCGAAAAAAGAGCCAATCCAAGAAAGCAAACCAGAATTCCAACGAGCTTAACATTCTTACTTTCTCCAAAATTCCAGAAAGAAAATCCAAGCAAGCTTATCCCATAATAAAAAGGAGGTTCGAAGCCTAGGAGCAAAGCTGTAATTAGCATTATCGGCAAGGCAGCAAGGATTATTCCCACATCACTCATAATTATTTTTAGGCTTATTAAATTATTAGTGGTTTAATGCTTTACTTCATAAGCTTGGGTTTGCACGACGAAAAGGATATGTCCTTGAAAGCTTTGGAAACAGCTAGAGCTTGCGACCTACTCTTTGCTGAATTCTATACTACAAAGCTTGAAACTACGAAAGAGAAGCTCGAGGAATTGATAGGTAAGCCCATCAAGCTTTTATCGAGAAAAGATTTGGAAGAGAACTATCAAGCTATTTTAGAAGAGGCAAAGGATAAAAAAGTTGGTTTGCTGGTTGGAGGGGATGCTTTTGTAGCAACCACGCATGTAGCTTTAAGATTAGAAGCTATGAAGCAAGGAATAGAAACTCGAGTAATCCATGGTTCTTCGATAATTTCTGCCATAGGTGAAACCGGTTTGCATGTTTACAAATTCGGAGCTTCTATTACAATTCCTTTCCTTGAAAAAACTAAGGGTAAGCTTCCAGAATCCGTTTATGAAGTTATAAAAATGAATAAGGCCAGAGGATTGCATACTCTTTGCTTACTTGATATAGTTGCTGAAGCCAATAAGCTAATGAAAATAAATGAAGGGATAAAAATTTTGCTTGAGATTGAGGCTAAGAGAAAGGAAGGTGTAATAAGCTTGGAAGACGAGATTGTGGTCTTTGCAAGAGCAGGAAGCGAAAAACCCTTGCTGGCTTTCGGAAAGGTTAAAGATGTTTTGGAAAGAAATTTTGAGGATGTGCCGGCTGTGATAATAATTCCTGGATTGCTTCATTTTACTGAAAAAGAATTTTTGAAAAATTTTAGGATTTGTATTTAAAAATTTTTCTATTCTTGACAAAAAGCTTAAATCTTTAACTGTTCCTTATATTTTTGATTCCCATGGGCGCAAGATTGAGCGGAATAAGAGATATAATAGTCGGTTTATTGGGAATTTTATTTCCTCCATTTGCTTCATTTTTCCCTGTCTACAAAATTGGAAGATCTGTTTCTTTGGATGCATACTATGGTTACTCAAAAGGAGATTGGCTTAAACCAGCAAGAAATCTAAGCGGAGGTTTGGGAGCATATTTAGGTGGGTTAGCTTATTTTATCTATAGGATTGGAAAAGGACTAGGCAAGCTAGCTACAGGAAAATACCCAGACTGGGAACTGAGTTACGACCAAAGAATGTACGGAATTAAGTTGGCTTAAACAGAACGGTTTGAGATGAAAAGTTATTTAAAGTTTACCCCCATTTCTATTATTATGTCATTCCCTACAAAAGCTTTTCAAGTAAGCCTCTATCCTGAGCAAGAGATTAGAATATATAAAGATCCTTTAGTTATCGCAAGAGTTAAGCAAGGATTAGAATATGTAAAGGAAAAAGTATGGCCCTGGCTTCAAAAGCTTAAGGGCTATGGTAAGTTTAAGGGACCCGATGATATTTATGTTTCAGATGATCTGGGGGGGAACAAACCAGCTGCAACCATTTTTAAGAAAAGCTGGCTAGGAAGAATTAAAAAATATCTTGTAGTTAGTAAAGATATTCTGTACTTTCCAAGGAAATTAGTAGAATATATACTTGCTCATGAAGCTGGTCATTTTTCTGAAAACGTTGGTGGAAGCTTGGTTGAAGAAGCTATGAACGATAAGAACCTAAGGGATGTATATGAAGCAAAAGGAGAAAAGGGAATGGCTAGACTTATTGAAAGAACGTCTGGCTATTTGAATAAACTTTATGGCTTGCTCGGAAAAGTTTTTACTCCTCTTGCTTGTTACTATTATATAGTGAAGAACAGAAATATTTAAATACTAGTTAGTGGTAACATTTAAAAGGTGAAGATATGGCATTCGACGTCTTTAAGTATACGGAAAAGATAAAGAAAGAAATAGGCAAAGTGAAGGAAATAAAAGGAAAGGTAGAGAAGACAATCTCAGGCTTAAAAGAATGGATAGAAAGGTTGAATGAAAGGCTTAATGAATGCAATGCATTCCAGGAATTATCACAAGCAATGTATCAAATCGGTCTTTCAACCTATACAAACCCAATAGAAGCTCATAAAGCCCTGAAGGAAGTTACTCCTAGAATGGCTGAACTAAAGGAGAAAGCACAAGAGAAAACCATAAGGAAAGTATTAGGCAATTATCTCAAGGCAGCTCCAAAGCTTGTAAAAGAGATGAAGAAAGTAGCAAATTACATGATAAAACAGCTTACAGCTCAACTTGAACTCTTAAAATTAAACTATGAAAGAGAAAAAGGGGAGCTAGATAAGAAATATGGAGAGCAAATCGAAAGAATTAACAAGCAATTAGGTTCTCTAAAAGCATATAGCTTCAATTAAAAGTCAGTAATATCAGCTACTCTCTTTTAATCACAGGCCTAAGCTCAAAACTAACTACTTCTTTCTCTTCCTTAGGCTTTTCTTTCTTTTCCTCCCTAGTAACAAACCAAATAACAAAAATTACACCAAAGACCATTAGAATGGTTAACAAATCTTCAGAACTTATGCTAATCCTTGGCATGGAAGCAGGCTGCAAAGTAGGGTAAAAGCTTAAGCCTGAAGATGTTAAAAAGACAGCGAGAGCTATTATCGCGCATATAGGGGCTAGAATTTTTAAGTATTTTCCTCTATTCTTCTCCCAATCCTCTGCTGGAATTAGCATGAAGGCTACGATCAGAAAACCAAGGATAGAAACTAAGATCATAAAAAGCTGGCCGAAGAACGCTGAAAGAAAAGCAGCCAAGTCAACCAAAGGAGTAAAGGCTAAAACAAAAAGAGAAGCTATTAAAGAAACGAAGGTATTTATTCTTTTTACGGTTTTATCCTTCGGGTCGCCAAAAATCCTCGATTTGGTTAGTAAACCATAGAAAATTGCAAACATTAGGACAAAGGGCAAGTAAAAGCTGAAAATACCAGCTTGCTTTGCAATTTCGATTATTTCTTGAATTCCCATTTACTCTTACCTTTAACAAAATTTAAAAAGAAAAAAATAAAAGCTTGCTATTTTTCTCTTGCAAGATACCAGATTACTATGAATATACCTACTACTATCGCTATTACTGCCCAATCTTCCCAAGTTAGAGGAATGCCTGGGATTACAGGCGTTGGCATCGCCGGTGCTCCTATGGTTGGCAAAGCAATTCCTGGAGTTATTGGGACATAGGCAAACAAAATTCCTATACCTATTACTATCGAGATCAAAATAACGAATGCTATAAGCTTCTTACTGTACTCCTTTTCTGTCTTGGCAATTCCCAACAAGGGAAGAATTATGTATGCAACTAAGATCATTCCGAGTACTGAAATTGCTACTGTAAAGCTGCTTCCTAGAACGTTTACCATCCATGTCGACATCGCATAGCCGAATGGTGTATAACCCACTACCAACGCTGCTACGATCAATGAAACTATTAGGTCAATGTTTTTCCTGTCCCCCCATAGCTTTGCTTTTCTTAGAATAGCATAGATCACTGCAAACGCTAGCAAGAATGGAAGCACAAAAGCAAACACTCCTAGTTCTCTTGCTTTTGCTATCAAGTAAGATATGGTTACCATTCCTTCACCTTAAATTAAATTTAGAATTTCATATTTATCTATTTATCTAGCAATCAGGAATGCTGTGACGATCATCGCAATTACTATTCCTAAGCTTGCTATCCAATCCCAAGAAATTTCTTGAACTCCGGCAGAAGGAATGAAAATGTTTAGCAGGCCAGAAGTAAAGATTAGGCTTCCTGCTATTAGAATTCCTGCGACCAAAACGACTGCCCAAAACCTTGAAGTTTTGAAAACATCTGTTAGATGCTTGGGCAAATCTGGAGGGGCGAACAAGCTTACTATTACCAGGCCAACTATCATAACCAAAGTTGCTAGCATTCCATGCAGGAAGAAGGCTGCCAGCTGCATTTCTATGTTAACTCCTAAAATTATAGGAGATGCCCAGACCATGAAGGCTGCTATCAAAGCTACCATTCCGTTTACCACGACATTTTCCTTTGGCTCGCCAAATATCTTAGATTTTCTTAGCAGTCCATAAAAAATAGTTGCCGTTAGGATGAAAGGTAAGAAAAATTGGAAAAAACCTAGTTCATGCAACTTTTTAATGGTTAGCTCGAACGGATTCATTCTTCCCCACCCATTACTATGGCACCTGCTATTATAATTATTACCATGAAAATAATTATTCCAGCTGCAAGTATAATAACGTCAGTAGGAGGAGCTGGAGTTCCTGGAGGAGCAGGCTTTCCTAGGCCATAGGTAAAAACTCCTGCCAGGCCTGAGGTTATGAAAAGAGCTATGCCTAGGACGATTAAAACTGCTAGAGTAGTCCTTCGAGTAAATCTTTCCAAGAGCATCTTTGTAAGGTCAGGATAGAAAAAGCTTGCGGCTATGAAGGCAAAGACAAATATTAGAATAAAGACTGTTGCTTGAGTGAAAAACGTTGCAATCGGTAAGCTTAAGCTGAATTGGGAAAGAATTGGAAAGCCTATTACTAAAAAAGCTATCGAAATCGCTATCAAACCGTTCAAGGTTGCCGATTCACCGAATATCTTAGCCTTTCTTAGCAAACCATAAAAAATTGCTGAAGTGACTATCCAAGGGAAAAGAAAAGAGTAAAAGCCTAAATCGATCATCCATTTGATTACAGGCTCGAACAAGCTTGGCATCAATTAGAATTTGGTTTTTAAAGCTTAAATTTCAAGCTTTTTCGCGCGAATGATATTTTTAGAAATCGGGATCAATTCTTTTGAACATTCTTTTAATTTTTTCTCATATTTTCTTTTGACTGAATATTTTTCAAAAAAGCTTAAGGTATGTACGCTTAAAGGAATGGACAAAGAAGCTAGGGTTAGCAAGTCTTTCTGTAATCTTGGAAGGGATACTCCCAAAAATTGGATTAGGAATGCAAGCCATCCCCAACCACACCATCCAACGATATAATCTATAAGCGTAGTCGACGGTTCCCAAGAATAAAAATTCTTCTTCTCATTTTCAAATTCTTCGAAGATTGAGTTTAGGAGGGAAGTTTCTTCCAAATACTTAATTCTTCTATCAGTTTTGATTAGATTAAAATTTCCGTAAAGGTTTTCTATAAGACTTTCGATTCGTTTATACTTCTCTTTTCTTTTCAAGCTTTCTTCTAACTTTAAAACGTTGAATTCGAATTTTTTTAATCTTCTCAAAAATTTTTCATCTCTTTTTCTAACAGGATAGACATAGGCCATACTCTAGAATTGTTTTTAAAATTTTTGAATTTAAAACCACCTTCTTCTTAACTTTGCTTCTTTTCTCACCTGCTCACTCGTCAAAATATATTCTCTTACTAATCCTTCCCTTTTCACCCAAAGCTTTTCCTCTTCTTTCACATTACCTTTCTTTCTAGCTTTTAAAATTTTTTCATCTATTTTTTTGATTTCTTTTTCTATTTGGGCAAGCCTTTCCGTCGGACTCAAAGTTTTCCTATAAATTTCCCTTCCTTTTCCTGCTGTTACTAAAGCAACCCCAACGACAAAGATTAAGACAAAAGCTATTAGAACAATCCAGGCCCCCAATCTGAGCAAATAATTTGTTATGAAAGGATAGAAATCAGTTGGGGCTAAAGCCAGTGCAACTATTATCGAAATTACAATGTTAATCTTTTTGCTAAAAACGTTTGCTAAGCTTAAAATTCCGAAGAAAATTGCAAACACGAAGATGAAAGGAAGAAAAAAATAGTAAAAGTTTTGGTAAAAGCTTCCTGAAAATTCTGGCAAAGCCATAATTATATTTTTGGCTTTGGCGCAAATATTTTATGCGTAGCCCAACCTTCTTCTCAGCTCTTCTATTTCATCTTCTATCTTTGCTTTTCTCTCTTCCAACTTTCTAATCCTAGCTCTCCTAGGAGTTTTTCTTGCACTCTCCTTTGCAATCTCAGCTTTAATTCTCTCAAGCTCTTTTTCCTTTTTCTCAAGCTTGGCAATCCATTCTTTTCTAATTTTTGCCTTGATTGCAATGGCTCTTGAAATTCTCTCTCCATGGGGTAGGAGGAATATTGCTACGAAGAATAGGGCTACAAATCCTAGGATTGTTACGTTGAGCACTAGCCAGACGAAAAATCCTGAAAATACTATTGCTAGGGTTAGGAAGAATGAGATGAATGCTGCCAGAATTCTTGGAAACCTTATCCTGTATAGGATTCCCCAGATTAGCAAGAAGAGCACTAGTCCTGGGAATAGTACATAAGAGACTACTTGAGGGAATGTTAGCCAAGCAGCTGGGATTGCAGAGAGAGTTACTCTAGGTATTGGATAGTACTGGGCAGAAGCTATTGGGATTAAAAGCAGGGCTAAGATGCTCGCTAACATCTTCTTTTCCATAATTATAATTTCTCAACTCGCAATTTAAAGCTTGTTTAAGGATAAATTTGTAAAAACTTAAAATCTAATTGTGGCGATCACAAGGTATTTGAGAGGTATAATAATAGGGCTTGCCATAGTTTTTCTCATAGTTTTAGCGATAACGGCAGCTTATTATCCTTATAGCGAAGAAGTTCCCCAGGAGCTAAAAGTTACTCAATTACCAGAATGGGCAAGAAAAGTTTTTTCCATGCTTGGGTTACCAGCCAATTGGCTTTGGTTTCCTGCAATTATTTATTTCTTTTTCGTTCCATTCATAGGAATTTTCGCGATTTTAATAGGATTCTTATCTGCGATAGGAATTTTTAATGACAGAATTAATCTTGTCCTAGCTCTAGTTTTTACTCTTGTTTTAATTCCCTTAGGCTATTTTACAAGAATAGCTGCCGCCATGTTCGCAACTCTAGGAATGTATTCAGTAGCAGCTTTTCTGTTCCTGTTTTTCTTTGGGGTTATAGGTTTAGTCTTAGACAGATTATATGAATGGGGATTTACTTCTTCCCCCTATTATACTTCTTTAGTTATTGAAGGAAGGTATGAGAGTTTAAGGGATTGGTTTAAGAGAACTATGAGGGACAATGCTGGTTGCAGAGAAGTTCAAGATATTTTGCAAAGCATGGCAGATGAATTAGGAAAAGCTGATAAAAAATGGGAAAAAGGAAATAGGGCCGAGGCTTTTTCAGACTTAGAAAAAGCTGCTTTAAAGTATTATAATGAGTTGAGAAAAAAAAGAGAAGCAAAGATCCCTGTTTACATTACCAAGCCACCGAAAGTTTAGTATAAATTTCTAAAAATCTAATCTTTAATTAAGTGAAAAAATGCCTGAATGGAATATATGGGGCTTTTTTGCTGGTTTGAGTTTTTTAATAGGCATGTTGATTATAGCTCTTACCCATCCTAATATAAAGTGGATGCAAGAGCTTGGATTTTGGATATTTATGGGTTTGGGTGGCATTGGCTTTTTTGCTTTTTGGTATTTGGCTGACACTCCTCTTGACCTAGTATATGTATTCGGTTCGATTTTTATCATATTCTCGTTCATCTCAGGCATATATACAGTTTATCAACTTCCAAGCGATTTTCAAAGAACAGAACTACCTCCTTTCGTAAAAGGATTTTTCAATGCTTTAGGCCTACCACCAGAATGGCTTTATATGCCAGCAATCTTTTACCTTTTTGTCATCCCATTTTTAACACTTTTTGCTATAATAGAGGGAATAATGGGAAAGTTGGAAGATATTTTCGGAAGATGGACTCATGTAATAGCCTTTGGCATAACTTTTATGTGTATACCAACTCAAATTCTAACTTTAGTAGCCCAAGGAATGTTTGCCGCTTTGGGTATGTATGCTCTTGCCATCTTTATATTCCTCTTTGTAATAGCAGGATTTTCTACTGTTATTCAAGGTTTACATAAGACAGGTTTTACAAAAACGGGATCCTATAGAACTGTTGCTAAGGAAATTGTGGTTGAAAGCAAATTCAATCAATTGTTTAAGTATGCAACAAAGCTTATGGATAAGATTCCTACTATCGTCAAGGATGTGAAAAAGCAAGAAGAATTGCTTGAGAAATTGGGTAAAGCTCTAGATAAAAGCTCACAGTTGTATTTTGAAGAAAAAGTGGGTGAAGCCATAGGAGTCCTTGCTCCTACTGTTAAAGATATAGAAAAGGAGTTATCAAAAATAGAGAAGGAGAGTAAAAAAATAATAAGAAAGGAGGGAAGAAAATAAAAAAGGTTCAAACAAAAATTACAAAATGGACGTGAAAGAATGGATTTTTATCAGATTATTCATACCATTTCAGATTTCCTCGGTATTTCTTGGGAACTCTTGCAATTTCCAAATATTTTAACTCAGCTACTTTTTCCGTTAGCCTTTCTTGCCGCAGCTATTTATTTTTTAATTGAAAAAATATTTAGCTCAAAGGCTATCAATCTAATACTATCCGTTTCTATTTCATTTTTTAGCGTAATCTTAATGGGTTTTGGAAGAGCCTTTATTCCATTTTTTGCCATATGTGTAATATGTACTAAAAAAATCAGAGGAGCTAAAGGTTTTGTAATAGGAGTAATCCTCGGATTTTTGTACTACTTCCTAACAGGGTGGATGGTCAAATTATTATCGTAAGACTTAAATTTTTTTCTGTTTATTATTACTTTTAAGTGGTTATATGTTTTTGGGGAGGAAAAAAACAAAAGAGTTGATTGAGAATACACTTCTCAAGGCAGTGCACTTAAGGATGGATATTCAAACCAACAAAGTGAGTGAAAAGATAAAAGAAATAAAAAATATCTTTAAGCCAGAAAAAATAGCCCCGAAGGAAAGGGAGAAAATTGGGGAAAAGAATAAACGACAAGCTCAGGAACCTCAGCCAGCAGCAAGAGTAGAAAATGTTTACAGGGAAATGGAAAGTGAGATTAAAAGGTTAGTTCAAGACTGTAGAGATTACATGGAAAGATATCGTCCAGAAAATCTTAGAAAAAGAGTCAAAGAATATGCTTCTAAGAAACTTAAAGAAATTGCTGGACAATTTGAAGAAAAGCTCCTATCTATCAAGAAAGAAAAGATAGTAGAGAAGAATATAGAATTACTTGAACTACTTTACAATCTTTCCTGTGACCTTGAGGATGACAACTATTACTAAAATTTCCTTAAAACCTCATTCACATACTTAAGCATCCTTTCTCCCCAATCGACGAGCTTTCTCCTAAATCTTTTCATCTCATTCTTATAATAAGCATAACCTCCCAAAGCTCCTAAAGCTAAATAGCTTATCCAATTCCCCAAACCTATTAAAGAGGATGTTTGGGGAGAAATGCCCAGGTTAAGGGCTAGCTCATAGCACGCGAGAGCACCTATTCCTCCTCCAGCAGAAAATGCTAGAGGGAAAAGCAAGGATTTCTTCTTAATTTCTTTCCTTTTCTCCTCAAAAATTTCTCTTATAACCATATCTTTTCTCTCATACTCACTTTCAATTTCTCTAACAATTTCTTCTACCCCAACAGGGATTTCTTTTTCTCCCCCATCTTCCAAACTTCTCAACGAAAGGAAAATACAATAAAGCGAATCCCCTAGGTTGATTATGCTTTTTTCACCCCTTTCATCCCTTATAGCCTTTTCCAGAATACTTTTATATCCCTCAACCCTTTCGATAAACTTGTTCATCAAATTTAAATGAGATTGAAAAAGATTTAAGCTTAATAATAGATGAAAAAATAATACTTCTTTCTACGCACCCTAATTTTTGGAATAATTTCCTTTAAATAGCCTTTCAAGTTCTCGCAATACTTGAGAATCTTTTTCTTGCTTTCTCTCGTCTTAAGTTTGTAATAGGAAAATCCGAGAATTGCACTCAAGCCTGTACTCCCCATACCTATTGATAAAGGGTCTGAAGTTAAGTTTTTTGACAGGAAAATTCCTAAGCACCAGGCAAGCAAATTGAAGAAGAACGAATTTCGGATTACAGAACTTTTTATTCTATCCATATAATCTAACTCACTTCTAATTAGCTCGATGTTGGTATAAGCATTTTCTAAAAGGGTTTTCTCCTTTTCAATTTCTTTAAGGTTAGCTAGGCCTAAACCTATAGAATTCAAGTATTTATCCAACTTCCTAATTTTTCTTTTTTCAACAAGCTTTTCGAATTCCCAAATATCTTTTATTAAACCCATCACTTGATTAATAGGACTTAAATTTTTTTAAACTTTCTAGAAACCTCGAAGCTTCTCTAAATTCCCTTCTATAGGCATTGGTTTTTTCTCCGCATTCTTCTAACTTTCTCTTATAGTACAAAGTTAAGTACCCGCTTACAGAAAAAGGAATTCCTCCGGAGAGAGCTTGAATTAAAATTCCTAAAGGTGAGCTGTAAGGTATGTTTTGTAATTTACATAAAATCTCACCCAAAGCTAGGCAAGGAATCCAGCTAAAGAAAGTGGAAATTAAGGAAATCATCCCGTATCTTTTTATCTTAAACTCTTTTAGCATATAGTCTGTCATACCTCTTAGACCTTCCCAAACCTTGCACCTAGTAACCTCTCTTGTATGTTGCCTAAGAATTCTAACATAATCCCTTGGCTTTCCTTTTTTCAACTCCTTAAAAATTCTTTCTATTTCTTCCATATCTTTCTTTGAATTAATTAGGTCGAGAAATTCCCTTTCTTCTAGGCTCATTCAAATTAATAATAGAAGAAAAAAATTAAAAATCGTTTTTAAGCTCAGAATAGATTTTTATCTTTTTCTTTCTAATTTGATTATGTGCTATTTAATCGAGAAAATTTTTACAGAAAAAGGAATTTTACCTGAAAATTGTAAGAAGAGTTTGGATGAGCTCATTCAATTTAAAGAAGAACCTGTGGCAAAGATATTAAAGTATTTATTTTTTACCCTTCCTTCTTATTTTGGATGTCACCTAATAATGATTCAGAAAAGATATACAAAAAAAGATTGAATGTGCACCTAAAGGTTTGCAATAAATGTTTAAGTCAAGCGATTAAGATTAGAAGAGATTTCTTACTTAGGAAAAAAATTTATAAGGCGTATACTGATTGGCAATTTGAAGAATCTTTGGAGTATGCATGTATATATTCCAAGAAACTTGGTACTTCTGATGGTTTAAAAAAGCTTGCCGATATACTCCTTAGTAAACGTGAAACTCTTTATGAATGTCTATTTAAAGAAAGATATGACTGGCTTGTCTCTTCATTGTCTATAAGAAAATGTATAGATTGGATAGATAAGCAAATCAACAAACTAACCTCTACCATCAGGGAAATAGAAAAAGAAAAGAAAACTCAAAAAAGAACAGTTTATCCTTTTCTCTACTTTTAAACTTCTTTCTTCAGTCTCTGAACCAAATCGCTTAGTGCTCTAACCGATTCGATCAAAGCAGGTAAGGTTTCCTTAAAAGCCTTTTCCAAGCTAGCCAACCTTGTTTCAATCTCGCTTATGCTTTCCTTAAAGCTATCCATTTTAGTTAGAATCGTCTCTTGGCTCCCGACCTTCGCTTCTGCAATCTCTTTTATTTGAGCGCTAATGGAAGCTATTTTATTCTCCAACTCTTGAAACCTCGCGTTAAACTCGTTTATCCTTTCGTTCACGCTTGCCAGCTTTTCAGAAACCAAGTAATCTATGTATTCTTCGGTCGCATAACCCTGATAATATTCTTCTGGCAAAGAAGTCTCAGGAACTTCGGGCATTTCAGTCTTTTTCTCTTCTGGTAAGGCAGGCAATTCGCTCGGCGTTTCAGGAGCTTCAGGTTTAGTTTCTTTTGGAGCCTCAACCCTTTCCTTTAAAGCTTCAGTCAAAGCCTTGTCTATTTCTTCTGGAGAAAAACCCTCTTTCCTTAGAACATCTATCATCTCGATTTCAGAAAATCCTTTGGAGCTTAACTCCTTAACTCTTTCTACAGGAACATAACCCTTTCCCTTAATTTCTTCAGGCTTTTTCTTTCGCTTGAAAAGAATCATCCTCTCTAATATAATTTTCTTACTTTTAAATAATAAATCTAAGTCTTCTCTCGCTTGATTAACAACCTAAGCCTCTTTAGCTCCATTCTTCTCATCTTTTTGTAAAATTTTTTCCATTCCTCTTCAGGTATTTCTTCTATAGCTTTCCTCGCTTCAGGACTTAAAGATTTCAAAAGTTCCTTTCCAC
>CAYYER010000004.1:0-14998 GCA_964471045.1 uncultured archaeon
AACAAATTATGAAAGGTGGAAAAATGGAGGAAAACAAAATTGTTAAAGAGCAAGAGCTTCCAAAACCAATGCCTGAGATTACTCCTGAAATGATTCAAACTGCTCTGAAAGCTTTGGAAGCAAAGGGAATGGTTTACTATACTGAAAAAGGAGCTTATATACCGACCGAAAGAGGATGGAAACTTTTGAAGGAAATCAAGCCTGTTAGAGAAGAGATAATAGCTTGGGGACATCCTAACATTACAGGCAAGCATGAAACTACTTTTGAGGTAACAAAAGCTAGCTCTATAGAGCGAGATGCTGATTGCATAATTGGAGTCAAAGCAAACAAAGCTTGCAAGGATTTGAGCGATGGATTAAAAGAAGCTTTGAAAGAAGGGAAAAGGGTTGAAATAACTGTAGAGGTTGAAGGAATAAAGGATAAGATAGTTGCTTACGGTTCTCCAGCCTTGAAGTTAACGCATGCAGAAGATATAGTTGTAAGAAAAAGCGATTTTATAGATGAGAGGACTCTAGCTATTTTGGCTGATAAGGCTGCTTGCGATATAAAAAGAGAAATAATTGAAAAGATGAAAAATCCTGAAGCTCAAATGAAAATAGTAGTAGAAGTTAAAGGATAAATTTGTAGCTTTGCTTAATTAGTAAAATTGATAAGCTGTAAAAATAATCTATAAATATGAAATTGGAACAAAGAGTGGTGATTGATAAGGAAGAATTAAGGAGGCTTGTATTCAAGGCCAAAAAATTATCCAAGTTAACTTGGAAAGAATTTAGCAAAAAATTAGGGATTTGTGGATCTACTCTTAGAGAAAGTTATCTTTACGATAATCGCACAATACCATACTCCGTATTTTTAAAATTATGTAAATGGTGTGGATACTCACCTGATCTATCTTTCAAATTGATAAAAGAGATTCGAGAGGCTAATTGGAGTAAAAAGTATGCTGGAAGTATAGGAGGGAAGAAAAGGGAAAAAAGATTCAAAAATAGGATAAAGACTCCTAGAAAAACACAAAAATTAGCCGAATTAGCAGGCATAATTATGGGTGATGGATCAGTATACCCGCCTAACTATACTTTACAAATTTCCTTTAATAGGGAGGCAGACATTTTTTATTGCGAATATGTGTTTTCTCTTATAAAAAATCTCTTTGGTATAATTCCGAAAAAATATGATAGGCCCAAAGAAGGTGTTATACTCCTTCGTGTAAATTCGAAGGAGCTGTATAACTTTTTGGTCCAGCAAAAAATTATAGACAAGGATGGGAAGAAGGGAATACCAGCATGGATATTCAAAAATGATAAATTTGTTAGCAGTTTTATTCGGGGACTCGTTGACACAGACGGTTCTATGTTTTTTTCTTCCAAATGGTGTGTTCTCAGCTTCAGCTCAAGTAGGAAAGTTTTAAGAGAATTATTTAAAAAAATACTTAAAGACTACAATATACCTGTATGTGTTTCAGGAAATAAAGTCAACCTTACTTCTTTTTGGAAGATTAAAAAATATCTTAAATTCATAGGAACCTCAAATCTAAAAAATGTAATTAAGTTTCTGGAGTATCTTAAAACAAAAAGGAAAATATTAACTTCAGAATTAAAAGAACTTTCAAAGAAGTATCGAGGTATATCCTTGCCGTATTTCTTTAAAGAGGGGCTGTAGTTTAACTTGGTAGAATCTCGGCCTCGGGCGCCGAAGGTCTGGGTTCAAATCCCAGCAGCCCCATTTATTGTTTGCTTTCCTCAATCTTCTTCAAAAGATTTAAATAAAATCGTCTTTTCTCGATGGGGAAAGAAAGATAGAACTTTTTCAAGAAGGTTAAAAAATCTTGAGCAGGTAAAAGGTAATTTCCCATAATCCTAATCAAACCCTCCGGGAATGCTGCAACCAAGAAACCCATTCCAGGCTTGTAGACGTTATATCCTTGAAATACCTTCTCTGCCAACCTCCACTCATAAGAAGTTGTTCGCTCAACCACGTATCTTGAAACAGGTTCTATCAATTCTTTAACAGCGTCCAAAAGCGTTAAGTCTTGATGCTCTTTATCCCAACGATAGACAACTCCATCCATAATTTTATACTTAAGAGTATTCTCATCCAGCACATCAAAATAATACCTTCTTATTGCTCTACTAATCCTTTTTATAGCCTTACTCTTATCCATGCACTTTTAAAAGAAAAAATTAAAAATATAAAGGTTTCTTTTCTTCCTCCAAACCAACAAAATAATCAGGATATAGCTCTTGGAAAAAATTCAACAAGCATCTTAAATCCTCAGAATTTCCTCTTAGCCTTAAAGAATATTCTGCCTCAATCTTAAACCTTGCCTTTCCACTCTTATCATATCCGCAAAATTGTCTTCTATAATCTAGACATTCGATGGAAATAAAATCAGACACGAGGCTTCTTAACTTATTCAAATGCTTCATTTCTAAGAGATCATCCAAAGGAAACTTTATTTCTATCAGATTTAGTTCACTAGCCTTAAATTCTTCTTTAAGAATAACTTTTGGCTTCTGCATATTACCAAAAGAAAGTTGAGCAAATATAAGCTTTTTCCTTCAAGCTTTAAAGATTATCCTAAGGTAGTTTGTTTTCCTTTAAACTTTTTAGGTAATTGGCCAAGCTGTTCTTTTATAGAACGAGCGATTTTCGGCCCAATCAATCTAGCCAAACTTTCTAGAGGAATCTCTCTGAGCTTTTTTAGGCTTGTTATCCTCGCGTCGTAAAGCTTTCTCGCCCTTATCCTTCCCAAATTTCTCAATCTAACTAGAGGTATCAATTCCTCTTTCACACCATACTCAAGCCTAACCCTAAGCTTTCTTATATGCTTTAGCAATTCTTTCAGGCCAAGGAGCAGAGCAAGCTCTTGCAAAGAATAAACAAGCCAATCGGCTATTTGCCTCCTTCCGTAAAATTCGCCAGGAGCAACTCTAAACCTGGTTAAAATTTCATCTTCGGTAGCTTCGTTAATCCAAGCCTCGAACATCAAAGCAGTTTTCACGCTTCTCAAAAAGTCGTCGAACTCCAAATCCCATTCGCTCGGTATATCTTGCAAAATCAGATGCTCCCTCCTTGCTATTTCTTCATTCAACTCAGAAAACTCTCCTGTTCTTATGCTTAGCAAAGGTTTCATTTCAATAGTATTCGAAATTGCTTGCAAGAAGCTGAATGGTTCGACTTTAATTTTACTGGCTTTTCTTAAGCAATTGATAAAATGCCAAGCAGTTAAAGGATCTATATAAAGCTCAGAAACCCTCCTTCCAATCCTAGTTGCTCTCAACCTTTCTTTTTTCCTTACAACAAAATTCCATTCGACCAAATCTTCTAAAATATCCAAAACCTTCTCTTCAACTATCCCTATATTCCCAAACTGAAAAGCATAGAAAGTTTTTGAGAAGAAATCCAGTAAGCTCTTCTCTGACTTGCAAAATTCGCATGCAATTAAAGCCAGTGTATGCATTCTCAGCACTGGCTCTAAAGCAAGCTTTGACCTAATCTCTTCTAGCTCCCCATGAATATAATGCTCAATTAATTCGTCCGCTTCCTCCTCGCTTCTCGCTAGAATTATTCCTTCGCCAAACCTATCGTAAGCTGGTCTTCCGCACCTCCCAAGCATTTGCTGAACTTCTAGGATAGGAATGAAAACCGAACCTATCCCAGGATAATACCTTCTCAAATCTCTCATTACCACGCGGAATGAAGGTAGATTGATGCCGTATGCCAAGCTGGGAGTTGCGACTATTAGCTTAATCAAACCTTTCCTGAAATTTTCTTCTATTAACCTTCTTTGCCGATAGAGCAAGCCTGAATGATGAAAAGCAGTCCCACTCCTAATGCATCTCGCCAACCTTTTGCACTGCTTAGTCGGAACTTCAAGCACATTCTCGACTTCATCGGCCAGCTTTTTGAGCGATTCTCTTTCATTCCTGCTTAAAAATTCTTTGGTAACCTTTCCTAATTTCTCTGCTAAACTTTCAGCACTCCTTCTAGTTGAAACGAAGAATAAAGCTTGCTTCCTTAAGCTTAGAGTATTTTTGGCCAGCGAAGCTTCTAAAGGTAAGTTTTCATCTAGTTCATAGCCTTCCTTTTCCAAAAATTTTATTCTGTAAGGAAAGCAAACGCCTTGATACAGCTTTACTGGTCTCCATTCTGAAAAAACCAGGTTTGCGTTCAGCCATTTGGCTAATTCTTTTGCATTCTTTATGGTTGCGCTTAAAGCTAGAATTTGAGCTTTTGGAACCAGTTTTCTCAGTAAGGTCAAAGTTATTTCCAAAGTTGGGCCCCTTTCTGGCTGGTCGAGCAAATGGATTTCATCGGCAACTACTAAGCCAATATCCTTTATCCAATCTGCTCCATGCCTTATCAAAGAATCCATTTTTTCATTACTCAAAACTATCAAATCATAGTTTTTAAGCCATGGGTCGCTAGAGTCATAATCACCAACGCTCAAAGCAACTTTTATTCCAAGCTGAGAATATTTTTTCTTAAATTCATCGTATTTTTCGTTTGCCAAAGCAACCAAAGGAACCATGTAAACAGCTTTTTCTTTCTTGTTTAGGATTGTGTTAACAGCTGCCAGTTCTGCGATGAGCGTTTTTCCGCTAGCCGTCGGGGCAAAAACTACCAAATTCTTTCCTTCGAGCAACCCTTTTTTCAAAGCTTCCTTTTGAACAGGATTCAACTCTTTAAACCCAGAAATTTGTAGAAGTTTTTTAACTAACTCTGCCTTTTTCATAAAATAACTACCTCAAGAATTATTTTAAAACTTTTTGATTCTTTTTTGAGGAATGCTCCTTCCTAAATTTTTCTTATAATTTTCTATTTTCTTATGCGCCTGATATCTTAAGGGCGGATAAAGAGATAAAGGTATCATGTTTATAGCTGGAACTATCCAGAAGGGGTCAGAAGAACTTAAGAAAAGCATGAGCAATCCAAGGTTTGCAGGTAAAGCGAAACTGTAGATGGTATCGAACAGGTGAAAAGCAGACTGACTCGGAAGATCCAAACAAGATTTCGGCTTTTCCAAATTGAGCGCAAGATATAAGCATGGATCAATGCCTTTTCCTTCCTCCCAAAACAGATACTCACAATAATCTCTAAAGAATTTAGAACGAAACTCCATCAGTTTTTCTTCATCCTCTCTTAGCGTTAGATCAGCTAAATAAAGAGACTGAGGCTTATGGGAATCCCAGAGCTTCTTTTTAAGCCAAGACGCATAATTTAACATTTCCTGCCTGCTCGGGAGATAAGTTTGGTAGATTTGGTCTTCAAAAACTAGTATGAGCTCAAAAGAATTATCGCCAAGCCTTTTTACCATTCTCTTAGCTTTTTGGAGTGCTAAGAGAATCAATGATGTTAAGTACGCTTTGAACGGGGAAATATATGCCATCTCTTTTGCATGCTTGGATTTAGGTACAATAACTTTTTTAATCGAAGAAAAATCAGTAGAAACTCCTACAGAGGGAAAGTCAGAAAAGATTGGATATGAAGGTTCGACGAAGAACCAACTATCGTTCTCGTATAGATTCTTCAACTCTTGGACTATTTGCTGGTCAAAGATTTCATATTCCTCCATTCTTGAGAGCGCTCTTTCGACTTCTTTGAGAAGCTCTTCCTCGTTAATTTTTTTGAAGAACATGCTAAAATAAAAGAAAATTAAATTTCTTAAATTTTTCTTCTTTAGAAAATCATTCTTAGCGTTTACAAGCTTCTTACGGCTTTTTTTTTCTATTTATATGGAAGCATGTGTTCAAATTACTCTAACTTGTTGAGGAAAGTAAAACTATTTTAGAATTTATTTTTCACGAACTTATAAAAAGAATAAGGGATTCGAATGAGAGAAAAAATAATCTCTTTGGGTATAGAATCGACCGCACACCTACTTTTGTAGGGCGGAAATACCTTCGGTATAGGAATAATAGACGAGAATGGAAAAATCCTAGCCGATGAAAGAAGTGTTTATCGCCCACCCAAAGGTTGGGGGATTATCCCAAATGAGGCAGCTAGACATCATGAAAAAGTTAAACAAAATGTTTTAGAAAATGCACTTAGAAGTAGTGGATTGGGCTTGGAAGATATAGATATAATAAGCTACGCCACTGGTCCTGGTTTACCGCCTTGCTTGCTAGTAGGTGCTGATTTTGCGATCGAATTGTCTAAAAAGTATAAAAAACCTTTAATTCCGGTAAACCATTGCGTAGCTCACTTAGAGATTGGTAAATTAATGACAGGTGCTAAAGACCCGGTTTTTGTTTATCTCTCTGGAGGCAATACCCAAATAATCGCCTTTGCTGGGGGAAGGTATAAGATTTTTGGCGAAACAGAAGATGCCCCCTTGGGAAACTGTTTGGACGTGGTTGCCAGAGAAATGGGATTCCAAATGCCAGGAGGCCCAGAAATAGAAAAATTAGCAAAAAAAGGAAAATACGTTGAGCTACCCTATGTGGTAAAAGGAATGGATGTTTCTTTTTCAGGCATCATGACAGCTGCAATCAAGCTACTCAAGAAAGGTATTCCAAAAGAAGATGTTGCTTACTCTTTGCAAGAGACTTGCTTTGCCATGCTTACTGAAGTTACGGAAAGGGCTTTGGCCCATACTGGTAAGGAAGAAGTTTTGTTAGTTGGTGGAGTGGCTGCCAATAAAAGGTTGCAAGCCATGATGAAAAGAATGTGCGAAGAAAGAGGAGCTAAATTTTATGTAGTTCCTCAAAAATATAGCGGCGATAACGGAATTATGGTAGCCTGGACGGGATTATTAGCTTATAAGCCAGGGTGGAAACCTGATTTTAAGGATAAAATTAGACCGAAATGGAGAATAGATGAGGTGGAGATAACTTGGTTAAAACAAAAATAATTAAAATTAATCCAAAAGGTCCTGACTTAAAGATTCTTAAGGAAGTTGCTAAGGAGATTAAAAAAGGAAAATTAGTTGTTTATCCAACTGAAACTTGTTATGGGCTTGGAACGAATGCTTTGGATGTAAAAGCTGTTAGAAAAATTTATGAAATTAAGAGAAGGCCTCTAAAGTCAAATTTGACTGTAATAGTCGATAGTTTAGAGACTGCCAAAAAATATGGGAAGATTGATAAGCTTGCTGAAAAGCTCGTTAAGAAATTCATGCCAGGTCCCTTAACGCTTATCGTCGACAAAAAGAAAAATTTTCCAAAACTAACGAATCCTGCATTCGCGTTCAGAATATCTTCAAACCCCATTGCAAACTATTTAGCAAAATTTTCAAAAGTTCCCATAGTTGCTACGAGCGCAAACCCTCATGGAAAGCCTTCCATTTATTCTGGGGAAAAAGCGATTCAAAAATTTAAGGGAAAGGTGGATATAATCCTAGATTCGGGAAAGTTAAGAAAAGTTAAACCATCTACCATAGTTGACCTAAGAAATAAGAAACCAAAGCTGATTAGAGAAGGTCCTATAGATTTTAGGCGAATAGTGGAATTTCTAGACTAGCTCGCTCTCTGAAACTATGATGAAATCTCCTATGGATTTTACCGCGCTGAATGGAATTAAAACTCTTCCTTTTTGGTCTGTCTTTAGGTTAAACTCCTTTAAATGCTTGGTCGGTTGTTCTATCACTAGGTTTAAAAGCTCACCGCTTTCTGTTATGAAATCTATGTTAGCTACTACACCAAACTTCCTCCCTGTCTCTTCACTAATTACAGATTTTCCAATCACATCTCCTGCCCTTACCCTTGTCTCGACCATATCTTCACCTTATAAAATAATTATATCTTTACTTTAATTTATTCTTGAGGTTGAGAAAGAAATTTAACTTTAAACATTTTAAAAATAAGCAATGAGCTTTGAGGATTTGGTTAACGAAGCTTACAGAGAAAGCAAAAGCTTGCTTTCGGTAGGGCTCGATTTATCCCCTTTGGTTGTCCCTCCTAGGTATTCGATGGAAGAATACATGGAAAATATAATTAGGACCACCTATAAGCATGCATTAGCTTATAAGCCAAACCTTTCTTGCTGGGTTGGAAAGGATGAGGGCACAAAACTACTTAAAAAAGGTTGTAAGCTGGCCCATGAATATGGACGCTTGTTTATCATAGATGCAAAGTTAAACGATGTTGGGCATACGGCAAGAGAATATGCGAGATCCTATTTAGAAGAAATGGATGCGGATGCGTGCACTGTAAACCCATTACCATTTCTTGACGATACCATAGGTTCTACTTTCCCCTATCTTAGCGAGGGAAAAGGAATTTTTGTTTTAGTTTATACCACAAGCCCTCATTCCCAAATGTCTTGGGAGAATTTTTACGTAAACAACTTGCCAGCATGGAAATTCGTAGCGCTTAAAGTAGCGAACGACTGGTCTCAAAAGTATGTAGGCAAGGATTATTCATGCATAGGAATTGTTGGAGCTCCTAGAAGGAAAGAGATTGCGAAGAAGATAAGAGAGATTTGTGATACGCAAATCGACCTAGTACCTGGGTTGGGCGTGCAAGGTGTTCCGTTGAGTATTTTAAGATATTTGGTAAAAAAGAGGACCTACTTCCCAGGGATAATAGCAAACGTTGGAAGGTCTATAATAAAAGAATGGAAGGAATATCCTGGGGAAGATCCGATTAAAATTGTCGAAAGGGAGGCGGAAAAATGGAAAAAGAAAATAATGAAAGCTGTAAGATGAGTTTCGACCAAAAAGAATTTATAAATTTCTTGATCGAGGAAGGATGCATAGGATTCTATCCAGAACCCATCAAGCTCAGCTCTGGAGGGGAAAGCAACTGGTACGTTAATTTAAGGGAATTACAAAAAGATTTTTCAAGATTGGATAAATACACGGATTTTATAATCAAATTTTTAAAAGATAGGGAAATAGAAGGTTTGTTACTAGGCGTTCCTGAAGCAGCAACTTTGCCTGCAACAGAAGTAAACAGAAAATTAGGTTACAAGAGCTTCTTCTACCTTAGAAAGCAAGCCAAATCTCATGGAATTGTTCCAGGATATCCATATAGCCTAGCGCCTCTGACGATAAAAGGAAGAGAAGTGAACATATTGGAAGACACGCTAACTACCGGTGACTCTGCGATAAAAACTATTCTGAATGCATACTTGGGAGGAGCGAAAGTAAAGAGTGTGATAGTAGTATGTTATAGAGAAGATAGAAGATGGGGTGGACTCTTCCCTCACGAATACATAGAAAAAAACTTGGAAATTCCTGTTTATACTTTAACGAGAGCAAGGGAAGTATTGCCGCTGGCTATTGAAAAACTTAAGCCAGGAAAGGAGATCCTCGAAGGTTTGAGAGAAGAATATAAAAACCATGAAGTAATCTTAACCTTGCTTAAAAAATTCTAGCTTTTTAAGCTTGTCATCCAAATAAAAACTATGGTCAGATGTTTTATAGGAGTCCTAATTCCAGACGAATTGAAAAAGCCTATAGTCGAACTTCAAAGAAAAATCGAAAAGCTCCCGATAAAAGCAAAGTTCGTAGAGCCAGAAAACTTGCATCTTTGCTTCTCCTTTCTCGGAGAAAAAAGCGAAGAAGAAATTGAAGAAATTTCTGCTAAGCTAGACGAGCTTTCAAAAAATTTTAAAAGTTTTGAAGTTAGGGTTAGGGGGATAAAGCTAATACCGAATGAAAGATACGTGAGGGTAATAGCCTTAGATGCTTTTGATGAAAACAGAGTTTTAGAAGGTTTGAGACTAGAGGTTAAAAGAGTAATAGGGGGTGATTCTAAGCCTGCCCACCTAACCTTATGCAGAGTGAAAAACATTTCTGAAAAAACTAATTTTTTGGAAGAGATTAGAAAAATTAAAGATATTTCTATAGGCAAGTTCATTCTTTCTTCTTTACAGTTAATAAAAAGCGAGTTAAGAAGAACAGGGCCTATTTATACCGTTCTCCACGAAAGCAAGTTAGGTTAAAATGTATTCCTTCAATTTCTTAGATTTTTCGACAGGTGTCCTTGCCCTCAAGGATTTGAAAATCTCCTTGTTAGTAAGCTCTTCAACTTCCTTGCCGTCAGGCGCTCTAGCCACATAATCTATTTCACACAGCTCCAAAAGCCTTTTCAAGAGAAGTTCTCCCCCTCTATCTCCATCCACAAAAGCTGTCGTGACCTTTTTCTTAGCTAACTCTATCAAAGCCTTTGGTATTGAATTACCGTTTATGGCTATTGCATTCTTGATTCCGTTTTTTAGCAAATTTATCACGTCGGCCCTTCCTTCGACGATTATTATTTCTTCCGAATCCAAGACTTCAGGGCCGCATGGCATTCCCTTGTAGGTTTGAAGCTGATCTCTCCTTAGCTCCGCCTTAACTTTTTCAACAAGCTCCAAAGTAGAAGGACTTTCTTCTGAGATCAGTTGGCCCAAAATTTCCTTTGCTCTTTCGAGCACATACTTTCTTTTATCCTCCCTTACATCCCTTACTCTTTTAACCTTAATCTTTGCTTCGCAGGGCCCAATCCTCTCTATAGTTTCTAAAGAAGCGGCTATCAAAGAAGTTTCTGAATTGCTCAAGCTAGACGGGATTAGAATTTTTCCTTTGCTCTTCCCTTCCTTGTTCTCTATTTCTACTTCTATCCTTCCTATCCTTCCGCTCTTCTGCAATTCTCTCAAATCCAAATCTTGCCCGAGCAATCCTTCTGTTTGGCCAAAGATTGCTCCTATTACATCAGGTTTTTCTACCATTCCTTCGCATGAGAACTCTGCTTCTATTAAATATTTTATCGTAGATTGAGCAAGCTTTCCCATTATAACCATCTCCCATGAATTTAACAAAGAAGTTGAGTTCTTCGATTTTATTCACGTTGAATAGCTTTCTAAAAATCCTCCTTTCGAATTCATCGACTTTTATCCCATAAATTTTAAGGAAATTATAGAGCCTTTTCGCAAGCTTTTCTCCTTCGCTATCAAAATCTGTCAGTAAAATCACAGAATCCTTTTTAATCTCCTTTAAAATCTCGGAAAGACTTTTTCCAGAAATCTCGACTACATTCTTAAAACCTAGTTTTTCGAGAACTTCCCGGTCTTTCTTTCCCTCCACTATTATCTGAGAATTCTCAACATTCCTAATCTCTTTCTCTATATTTTCAATGAATGATGAAATCATCTTATTCCTCTTCCTTCAAGGCCTCTCTGCAATCCTCACAAAGCCATTGGCCGTTAGCATATTCTAATTCTTCACTATAGTTGCCGCATGCATCACAAATTCCAGACATTCTCTTCTCTTTTATTTCTATCGGAGCCTCTTTCATCTTAAGCCTGTATTCGAGCAATTCTATCATCTCTGGAGAAGCCCTTGCTATGTCAGAAAGCGAGATTATTCCGACTATCTTTCCCTTGTCTATCACTGGCAGCCTATGAATGTTGTTTTTCTTTATCTTATTGACAGCATCCACTATGTTATCGTCCGGCCTGACAGTAACTAAAGGGGATGACATTATTTCCTTTACCAGAACTTGGCTTGCTATCTTATCCTTAACCAAAACCTTATTTATCAGATCGCTGTCTGAGACTATTCCAACAGGCTTGCCGTTTCTTGTAACTAGTAAGCATCCCTTTCTATGTTTCTTCATCTTTTCTCCTGCAGCCTTCGCCGTTTCGTTCTCGTCTATAGTTAAAGCAGGCGAAGACATTATATCTTTTACTAGTATCGGCATCCCACCAACCTAATATCTGTTTTAGTTTTTATTAGTTAAAAAAGTTTTTAAATCCATTCCATCCTCTTCGCTTATCTTTTCTTTTGGCTTCAAAATTCTTATCTTTCCATAGCCAAAATCAACGACTAGATAAAAGGGAAAGCCTTCAAGCTTATGCTTCATATAGCCATAGTAATAAAAAGGTTTAGTTTTTGAGGACTTAACTTGAACTAAAATACATTCACCCTTTTTCAAGCAAACCAAATCGGCCTCTCCCAAGCTACCCCCAGCCCTTATAACCTTCCACCCAAAATTTTCAAAAATCGACCTTATCTTCCTCTCGACCCTATATCCTTTTCGCTTCGAAAGAGACATATTTAATATTAAAAAGTGAATTAAATTTAAGTGATTCCATGCGCTTGCTAATAATAAGCGACATACACAACGATGTTGAAAACTGGATGAAATTTTCAGATAAGATTGAGAAGATAGATTTTGATGTTCTAATCTGTCCAGGAGACCTGACAGACACGCTCACGCCCAAGGGTTTTACCAAGGAGGAAATAGGGAAGCTTATAATAGAAGAGTTAAAGGCCTTGAAAAAACCTTTGTTGGTAGTTCCTGGTAATCAGGATAGAGAAATAATAGATTTGTTAGAAAAAGAAGGAATAAGCTTGCATGGAAAGGGAAAAGAAATAGATGGCTATGGTTTTTATGGATTTGGGGGGGCGAGAACTCCTTTTGGGACTAGCCTAGAGCCGAGCGAGGAAGAAATTAAGGCTGGCCTAGAAAAAGCTTTTGAAGAAATCAAGGATTTGGAGAAAAAAATTCAAGTAACTCACATGCCCCCAGCAAGAACAAGAGTTGATCAAATCTTTACTGGAGCTCATGTTGGTTCTGAAGTTATAAGGAAGTTTATAGAGGAAAAGCAGCCCATCTTAGCAATAAGCGCTCATGTGCATGAAGCCAGAGGAGTAGATGAAATTGGGAGGACAAAAATAATAAATTCTGGTAGGTTTCCCGAAGGTTATTGTGGTTTGGTTGAAATTAATGAAAAAGTTAAGAAAGCTGAAGTAATCAGTTTAATATAAATTCTTCAACACCAAAAAATATTTCTAAAAGTTAAAAGAAATAATGAATGCTTTTTTAGCTTACCCAGGAAAAGGAAGTGTAAAGATGAGTAGGGAAGATTTACTTATAAATATTTCGGCGAACGAAAATATAGGAAAGGATGCTATAGAAAAAGTGAATGAGTTTGCTGAAAGGCTTGATTTTCTCGACATACAAATTCTGAGAAAATTTTACATGACGGGGAGAGAATTCCCGAATGATCTTCAGCCTTATTGCTTTCCCATATTGTATAAGGAGATGAAGGCGCAGCATAAGCTAAAAATAGGGATGGAAGCCTTGAGAAAGAGGTTGAACAATCTGGTCAAGCTTGGCCTTCTCGAAAAGATAAAACATTCAAACCCAACCAACTATGGGCCTGTTCGAGGAAAGGAGAATTTCGTGAGGGCAATAATATTGAAGTTCTTCATCATAAATGGGTTGACTAGGTTTTTGTGAAAAGTTTCTGAATAACTTTTGAGAAGATATTTCAAGAGTAGAAAAGAGCGAAATATAGTCTACATAAAAGAAGAAGAATCATAAAAAACATTTGAGCTTTCATAATTAAGGTTTGAGAGTTCATAAAAAATATAAGACAGACCTTCCTCTTTCTTTTTTTCTGATAAATTACCTTCCAATAAGAATTACTCTAACTCAATTTCTTTAGTTCATAAAAAATTTTCTGAAATGTATTTAAGTGAGAAAATTCATAATAATTAGAAATGCAAGAATATGAAATAGTTGAATCATTCATCAGGTATTTAAAAGACAACCGGATAAAGTTTTTGAGAGAAGTTAATCTGGGTGGTGTAAAAATAGACTTTCTCGTTCATGAAAAAAAGAGATGGGTGGGTGTTGAAGTAAAGGGAGATCGTTCGGACCCCATCAATACTCTAGGACAACTGGTGAACTATTACCAATACCTATCCCACCTATATCTTTGTGCTTCCCCAGATTTTATTAGAAAAATTATGGAACTAATGATTTCAAACCCTGAAATTTCTCACCTTACAGGAAAAATCGGACTTATCTCGGTAAAGGATGGAAAAATAAGAATAGCTAAAGTTCCTTCTAACTCTAGGTATTACTTTTCTATAAAGAGGAAGAAATTAAGGAAGAGGGAAGGCCAAAGATTTCCAAAGTACGGAATCCTAGACGAGGTCGATAAGAAGATACTGGAATTGGCCAGAAAGAATAAGCCCCTACTGTTAGGTGAAATCCAAAAACAGACAGGGCTTTCCTATGGGGCTGTGAGAAAAAGAATCAAAAATCTAGCCCATTTTGGTTATATAAAAATCTTGTCTAAATACCCAACGTGCATTGGTGTCGTGGATGAAAAGGGGAAGGCCAACGAAAAGGTATAAAGTTCAAACCAAGATTATAGAATGTTTGGAAGAATTTAACACACCTGCTTCCGTGAATGCTATTACCAGATTTGTGAGAGAAAAGCTAAGGGAAAACATTAGTTGGAATACAGTTAAAAAATACCTAGAAGAGTTGGTTGAGATGGGTAAGGTTGAAGCCCTCTCAACGCCCCATTCAAAGAAGGAAGGAGAAGAAGGTCTTACGATTTATGCCTTGAAAAAATAGTTATTTCTTTTACTTCACAATATTAATTTGACTCTTATGGAAAAGAAGGAGATAATCAAAATTTTTCTGGAAAGGGGGACCCAACTCGATAAAAAGAGCTTGGATTTTTTTTCTACGGATGAAAATAGAGTTCAAGAGTTTTTAGACAAGGCTAAAGGCTTGGAACTTCCTCCAATCCTTTCCCTAGATTTTGTCAGAAAAGTTTTGGCTGAAAGGAAAGTTAGGATCAATATAATTAAAACCTTTCAAAAAAGGAGAGAAGAGGTTTCGGTCTCTGACATTTCTTCCGTTTTGAACAAAAGGTACGAGAAAATTTCAAGTCTTCTAGGAAGAAGGCTGGAGCTCGTCAACCTAATTTCTATAAATAAGATTGGACCGAGAACTAGGAAGTTTTCGATAATAGGGATGGTGAGGGAAAAGGATGAATACGAGAAATCCTTGACGCTAGAGGATAAGACAGGGGAAATAAAGGTTTTTTTAGAGGATGAGCTGCTCCTAAGCAAGATAGTCGAGGATGAGATCGTTGGCGCCATATGCTCGAAAAAAGAGGATTCTTTTTTCGTTGAAAAGATAATCTTTCCCGACATTCCGCTAAAAAAGGAGATAGCTAAAAGTAAAGAAGAGGTAAAATGTCTCTTTATTTCGGACTTGCACTTGGAAAAGGAGTTTAAGCGAGAATATTTGGAAAATCTTT
>CAYYER010000004.1:15008-18737 GCA_964471045.1 uncultured archaeon
GATTTAATTTTTGTCTTGGGCGGTATTTCTCCTAGAACCAAGGATGTTAAGGATTTCTTTTCTTCCTTGCCAAAGACCCAAAAAATTTTTATCAAAGGGAAAAACGATGCAAATCCTGACATAGATGTCCTTAAGCTAGAGGAATTTGCCTTCCTTGAAGCAAAAAACGTGAACTTCCTTTTATTGCATGGTAAGCTCGTAGAAAAATACTTAAAAATTTTTGATAATCCAGTAAATACTTTGCTCGAGTTGCTCAGAAAAAGGCATTTAAACCCAACCTTTGACGTGAGGCTTTGTTCTTCAGACGAAACACTTCTAATAGATCCGGTACCAGATATAATCGCTTGCGGCCATTTTCACACGCCAGGTTACACAAACTACAAAGGAACTACAATTCTCTCAACAGGAAGCTTTTTAACCCAACCCATCTACTGGATTATTAACCTTAAGAACAGAGAAATACTTAAGTTGGACCTAAGAGAAAAATTATGATATGGAGCTGGTTTTTCAGTTGCTCGATTGCGATTACATTCTCCTTAACAATTCTCCTCTCCTAAGACTTTTCGGTAAAACCAAAGAGGGTAAAGTGGTTTGCGCTTTCTACAAAAATTTTTATCCATATTTTTACATCCTCCCAAAAAAGGGAAAGGAGGACGAAATAATTAGGTTTTTGGAAAAAAACTACTCAAACCTTGTTCTGGCGATAAGAAAAGTATTTAAATTCCTTCCGATAGGTTTTCAAAAAAGCAAGACTAAACTCCTAAAAATTTTCCTGAGAGATCCTTCGAAAGTTCCGAAAATAAGGGAGGATTTGAGGGAAAAGGTTGAAAACCTATTCGAAGCAGATATTCTCTTCAAGTATCGTTTCATGGCAGATTTTTCGCTTTCCGGGCTTGGATGGGTTAAGGTAAAAGGAAAGCCTACGAACACAAACTCTGTTAGGAGCGAGAGGAATGTTGAAGCCGAGGAAATAAAGAGCATAGGCTTGGAGGGAAACGCTCCCTTAAAATACATGGCAATAGATATAGAGGTTGTGCCAAAAAAAGAAGGGTTGCCCGACTCAAAAAGAGATCCCGTAATACTGATTGGAATTTCTTTCTATCCTGCGTTCAACAATTCGAATACTTTAGTTTTGGTTGCGAGACGAACGAAAAAAAGGAAGGACATCCTTCCTTTTGAGAATGAGAAGGAAATGCTCGAGGAGTTTTTGAGGATCGTCGAGAGGTTCGACCCTGATGTAATAGTTGGTTACAATATAAACAACTTCGATTTACCCTATTTGCTCGACAGGCTTAGAGAAAATAAGCTGAGTAGGAATCTAGGGAGATGTAAGGATAAGCCGGCAAGCTCAAAAAAAGTTGGTTCGAGGACGAGAAATTATATTCCTGGGAGGGTGGTTGTAGATGTTTACGAGCTTGTTAAGGAATCGGCAGGCAAAGGTTTGCTTAGGCTTAAGAGGTTTGGGCTAGGAGATGTTTCAAAGGCTTTGCTGGGGGAGGATAAAATAGACATAAAACACAGCGAGATCTCGAAGTATTGGAGAGGTTCTGAAGAACAGTTGAATGAGCTGATAAACTATACGAGGAAGGATGCAATCCTTGCTTTAAGAATCCTTTTAGAAAAGAACATGCTGGACAAATTCATAGAAATTTCGAAAGTGTCAGGTCTCTTGCTCCAGGATGTTTTAGACAGCGGAGAATCGAGCAGGATAGAAAACTTACTCTTGAGAGAGTTCAACAAGCATGAATATGTCATTCCTTGCAAACCTACGGCCAAAGAAGTTGCTAAGAGGAATGAAGAAAGGATAGCAAAGGGCTTTAAGGGAGCCTTAGTCTTGGAACCAGAAACGGGCTTGCATACCTCGCCAGTAATCTATCTCGACTTTAAAGCGATGTATCCTTCGATTTTTATCGCATACAACATTTGTCCCACAACCCTACTTTTGAACGGAGAAAAACTCGAATCGGTTCAAACTCCTTACGGTTCAAGGTTTGTTTCCAAAAAAGTGAAAGAAGGAATAATTCCGAAGATCTTGGCTCGTTTGATAGAGGAAAGGGATAAGATAAAGGCTGAGATGAAAAGGGCGAGAGGAGAAAAGCTCAAGACTTTGGACGCAAAACAATATGCATTAAAAATCATGGCAAACGCTTTCTACGGTTATACTGGCTATGCAAGAGGAAGGCTTTATGTTCTGGATATTGCAAGCGGTATAACGAGCTGCGGAAGGTATCTCATTCAAAGGACGAAGGAGATCGTTGAAAGCGAGGGCTTTAAAGTTGTATACGGAGATAGCGTTGATTATAACAGAAGAATAATTTTACTCGATCCTGATGGAATTGTAAGGGTCATGAAGATAGGCGAGTTTGTAGACAGTTTTTTTGAAGATGTAGAGGAAGAGAATCAAAGTAAATTCATAAATGGGTGGAAAGCCTTGTGCTTGGAAAACGGGAGACCCATGTTTCAACCTGTAGTAAGAGTTGTGAGACATTTATATAATCCAAGAGAAAAAGGTGACTTGCTTAAAATAAAAACTAAATGGGGAGAAACTATAGTAACACCCCAACATAGCATTTATGGGTTTGTCGATGGTAAACCTAAACTAATGGATGCAAAAGAACTTACAAAAAGCTCTATGATTTCAGTCTTAACTAAAATTCCAAATGTAGAGACAGTTAAAGAAATTGATATTTTAAAATTGTGCAAGAAAAGGAGTAAGAATATATTTCTTTACATACCTCCAGAATTCGTTCCAGAAGATTTAAAAGATGAAATACTTAAAAGGCATGTAAGAAAAAGAAGGCACGTATTCGTTATCCCTATAGATAGAGTTGGCGATTTAGAAGAAAAATTGCGAGAAAGAAAGATTCTAAGGAAATGCTTCATTGGAGGATATGGGGCATATCCATTTAGGGGAAAGAAAAACACAACCATACCAGCAATCATAGAACTTTCTGAGGAATTGGGTTATCTTTTAGGTATTTATGTAGCAGAAGGTTGTGCGATTAATAAAAATTACAAATATGGAAGAAAAGTTGGAATATCGATATCCAATAAAAACAGGAAAATTATTCAAAAGATCAAAAAATCCGTCGAAAAGATTTTTGGAAAGAAAGTTAAACCATTCGTATGCGATAAAAAAAGTAAAACCTATAGAATTACTCTCAATGGCTTGGCCTACTACTTTTTCTTTAAAGATATACTCCAAGCAGGTGATCGTTCTGAAAATAAAAGGATACCTCCAGTTATATTAAGTTCTCCTTTGAAAGTAAAATTAGCCTTTTACAAAGGCTATATGGAAGGAGACGGGAATCTTTCTTATCCTTCAACACCACGCTTCTCTACCCTCAGCGAGGGATTAAGAGACGATCTAACCGTTTTACTTAAAATGCTTAATCTGAGGAAAATAGTAAGTTATTACTTTAGGCCTTCTAAAAAAACTTGGAGAATAACTTATTCCAATTATTCAAGAGGATGTAAATTCAGTTTGGATAAGTATGTAAGCGGCATATCCATAAAAAGTATAGAGAAAGTAAGACCTTCTTCAAAATTTGTTTACGATATAGAAGTTGGAGGTGCTCATAATTTTGTTGATGCACACGGCTGTGTATTGCTCCATAATACAGATTCGGTAATGGTTAAGGCTGGAGTTAAGGATATAGAAAAGGCTTTTGAGGTAGGGAAAGAGCTTGAAAAGCGAATAAACGAGAAGCTCGAAGGAATAGTAAAAAT
>CAYYER010000005.1:0-4910 GCA_964471045.1 uncultured archaeon
ATCTTCATTCCAAATTATTTAAAATTTTTTGATTAATTTAAACCTAGGATAATCAAGAATCTGAATGATCGCATACCAACTTTCTAAAAATTCTTCCCCTCTTTCCGTAGTTTGGTAGATAATTGAGTTTGAATCATTTTTCTTCTCTAAGAGCCGAGATTTTTCTGCTTCCTTCAAATATTTTTCGAGTTGAGAAAAGCTAAGGTTTGCTCTATACATTATCCTAGTTTTCGCAGTAGGCTTCTTTGCAATCTCTAAGATGTTTGCCATAATTTCAAACTTTCCCCTCTTTTTAGAAGGTTGCATCCTTAAAGTATGGAGAAAGAAGCTTTTAAACTTTTCGTTTTTTCTATTCAACATAACCAAAAAATTTATTTAATCTCTCCAGCAATCTTTAACTATAGCTTTTGTTTAGCAAAAATTTATGAGTAAGCATATGGATATTATTCTTCTCTTAGCTAGTGATACCTATGGTCTTCGAGCTTTTGAATAAGGAGTTGCAAAAAATTATAAAAAAAAGATTTGAAGAACCTACGCTTCCTCAAAGATTAGCCATACCCCTAATCTTACAAGGGAAGAATATTTTGCTGGAAGCCCCTGTAGGAACCGGTAAGACGGAGGCAGCCATCTTACCATTACTCCATTTTATCCTAGAACAAAGACCAAAGCCGATAAGCTTGCTTTACATCACTCCTTTAAGAGCTTTAAACAGGGATATGCTCGAGCGTTTGATATGGTGGTGTAACGAGCTAGGCATAGAAATTTCTGTGAGGCATGGGGATACGAGCTCTTATGAAAGAAGGCTGCAAACAGAATTTCCTCCTCAGCTTCTAATAACTACGCCAGAAACTCTGCAAGCTATTTTACCTGGAAAAAGAATAAGAGAGCACTTAAGGAATGTAAGATGGGTTATAATAGATGAAGTTCATGAAATCGCTGATTCAAAAAGAGGAGTTCAGCTGAGCTTGGCTCTAGAAAGATTAAAAGAATTGTGCAAGGATTTCCAGGTTATTGGATTGAGTGCAACCATCGGTTCTCCAGAAAAGGTTGCAAGGTTTATCTGTCCTAGCAAGCCAATAGAAATAGTCAAGGCAGTTTCTCCAAAGCAGATTGAAATTAGGGTTATCCATCCCGAGCCCGTTTCAAAGGATAGAAGAATTGCCGAAGAAATCTTTTCCTCTAAGGAAACTGCAGCGAGGCTGAGGGCTATCATGGAATTGGTTAAAAAATCCAATTCTGCGCTCGTCTTTACTAATACGAGAGAATTTGCTGAAATTTTGGCTTCGAGGATTAAAACTTTAAACAAAAGATTTCCTGCGGCAATCCATCATTCGAGCTTGAGCAAGCAAGTTAGGATTAAAGCTGAAAGAGAATTGAAGGAAGGGAAGATAAAGGCGATAATTTGCACTAGTAGCTTGCAGCTTGGAATAGATATTGGTAGGGTTGACCTGGTCTTGCAATACATGAGCCCAAGGCAAGTAACTCAACTCATCCAAAGGGTTGGAAGGAGCGGGCATGGAGCCAAAAGGATAAGCAAAGGGATAATCATAACGAGCGATGAAGATGACATCTTTGAGTCTGCGGTAATTGCAAGAAAAGCTTTGAACGAAGAGCTAGAAGAGCTCAGGTTTCATGAAAATTCCTTGGATGTTTTAGCTCATCAAATAGTTGGTTTAGCTTTAGAATACGGAAAGATAGATTTGAGAAAAGCTTATGAAATCTTTAGAAGGGCTTACTTCTATCGGAATTTGAGCTACCAAGAATTTCTAGAAGTTTGCGAGCAGTTGAGGCAGCTTGGCTTGATCTTCTTGAATTCCTACATTAAAAAGAAGAGAAGAGGTTTCGAATATTATTTTTCCCAACTTTCAACCATCCCGAGCTTAAAGCAATTCAAGATTTTTAACATCCTGGATAATAGCTTCGTCGGCGTGCTAGATGAGGAGTTTGTCGCCTTGCATGGAGAAATAGGCTCGAGCTTCATAGTCAAGGGAGAAGCCTGGAGGATTTTAGACATAAGCGAGGATAAGGTTTTAGTAGAACCAACCATAGACTTAGAAGCTTCCGTTCCAGCATGGGAAGGAGAGCTAATTCCTGTTCCCTTTGAAGTTGCTCAAGAGGTTGGAAGGATTAGAAAAACTATTGCAAAACTTTTGGCTAATTTTAGCGAGGAAGAAATCGTCGAAAGGTTGAGAAGTTTATACCCTATAGATGAAAGTTGCGCTAGGAAGATGGTTGAAATAGTTAAGAAGCAGGTTAAGTATGGAATACCGGACGACAAAACTATTTTGATTGAAAATTATGAAGATTTAACTATAATCCATGCCTGCTTCGGTTCTTTAGCTAACGAAGCTCTGGGAAGGTTTATTTCAGCCCTATTGACAGCTAGGATCGGTTCTGTAGCCTTGAGAACGGACCCTTATAGGATCATAATCAAGGCTCCAGGAAAAATAGATGAACTATTGAAAGAGATTTTACTCAAAACAAATCCAAAGCTTCTGAGAACTTATTTGGAGCTAAGCTTAACCAAAACTAACTTGTTCGAGTGGAAGTTTGTGCATGTAGCAAAAAGGTTTGGGGCGATAGCCAAGGATGCCGAGTATGGTAGAGTGACCCTGAAAAAAATAATAGAAGAATATGGGAAGAGTCCTATATTCAAGGAAACTTTGAAGGAAATAGAAACAGAAAAGATAGATGTAGAAAAGGCTGAGGAAATCCTCAAGCTAATTCAAAAAGGAAAGATTAAGTTAGCTTTTACCCAAGGCCTATCTCCTCTGGGGAAGCTTGGAATAATCCATAAGTTTTTAGAGGTTGTTGGTCCAGAAAAACCAGAAAAAGAGATCTTTAGAATTTTTAAAAGAAGGTTGTTGGATACAAAAGTCAAGCTAATTTGCCTGAATTGCGGCAAGTGGAGCAGAACTTTTAAGGTTAAGGAGATTCCAACTGACTTAAAATGCAAGTTGTGCGAGGCAAGACTTTTGGGGATAGTCAATCCTAGGAATCGAGAGATTGTAAAAATAGTTAAGAAAAAGTTAAGAAATTTGGCTGTAAGCAAGGAAGAAGAGAAAAAGTTTGAAAGGGTTAGGAAAACTGCCGACCTTTTCTTGACTTACGGAAAGAAAGCTGCTTATTGCTTAGCAGCCAAAGGAGTTGGTCCGGATACTGCGATAAGGATTCTGGCTAGGTTTCATAGAAGCGAGGAAGATTTGCTCAAAGATATACTCAAGGCTGAGAGGCTTTATCTAAGAACTAAAAAATATTGGAAAATATAAATAGGGAAATTTAAAATTCAATTATGGATTTTCAGCTGCAAGCTTTGATGGTAGGAAAGCTTTTGTTAGCAGCCTTTTTCGGAGGACTAATCGGGTACGAGAGGGAAAGATTGTACAAGCCTGCAGGCTTAAGAACTCATATGCTAGTTTGCTTGGGCTCAGCTCTATTTACCATGCTCTCGTTTTTAGCATTTCCTCAGGATCCTGCTAGAGTAGCTTCCTATGTGGTAATGGGAATTGGTTTTATAGGTGCTGGAACAGTCTTGCAAATGAGGGAAAAGGTTATCGGCTTAACCACTGCAGCTTCTCTATGGACGACAGCAGCAATAGGGATGGCTATAGCATTAGAGTATTACCTAGTTGCAATAGCCGTGACAGCTTTAGTTTACCTAATCCTTAAGCTTGCAAAAATCGAGAAGAAGAAAAAGGAGTAGCAAAAAATTTAAAGCAAGCAAGGGAAAAACTAAATTATGTTCATAGTCATAGAGGGAATAGATGGAGCAGGGGGGACTACTCAAACTAATCTGTTGAAAAAATTCTTGGAGGAAAAAAACTTTGAGGTTAAGCTGATTAAGTATCCTGATTATTCCAATCCGATTGGGAAGTTGATCGATGAATTTTTAAACAAAAAATTCGATTTTTCTCCTGAAACTCAATTTGGATTGTACGCTCTCGACATGGTTAAGGATAGGGAAAAAATTTTAGAGAGCTTGAAGGAGGGAAAGATAGTTTTGGCCGATAGGTACATTCACTCAACCCTTGCTTACCAATGCATGGCAAAGGAATTTCCCTTGGAAAAAGGTTTGAAATTTGTTGAAATTTTTGAGTTGCCCAAGCCTGATTTAGTAATTTTACTCGATATTAAGGCGGAAACTTCGATTCGAAGAAAGTTTAGGGAAAAGAGTGAGCTAGATAGACATGAAGCGGATAGAGAATTTTTGAAAAGGGTTAGAGAAGGTTATTTAAAGCTGGCTGAAGAAAAAATTTTTGCAAAGGAATGGATTATTGTAGATGGAGAGAAAAGTATAGAGAAAGTTGCTGAAGAAATCCAGAAAATCGTTCTTTCAAGACTTGGTGAAAAAGCTTGATTTTAGGGAATGAAAAAATCCTCGAATTTTTAAGAAAAGGGTTAATCGAAAAATTAAAGCGGGCTAATATTCAGCCTGCAGGAGTTGATCTTAGAATTAAATGCATATACAAGCTTAAAAACAAAGCTTTTCTTGGAAAGAGAAGAAAAATGCCAAAAGTTGAGAAAATTTGCGAAAAAGGTAAGTTTGTTTTGAAGCCGAATGAATTTGTTCTGGTTGAAACCATGGAAAAGGTTAACCTGCCCCAAAATTTGGCTGGCATAATCTTGCCGAGGAGCAGCTTATCCAGATGCGGAATTGCTCTGCTTACTAGCTTCGTAGACCCTGGATTCAAAGGAACGCTAACCATAGGAATGAAAAATCTAAGCGAGTTCCCTTTTGAAATAGAAGTTGGGGCAAGTTTTGCTCAACTAATTTTCCAAGAGGTTAGAGGTTGTAGCAAAGGTTATGAAGGAAGATATCAAGGCGGGAAAGTAGTTTAAATCAAATCTTTTATTTCTCCGTAAAACTCTTTTGGTTGCCATTTAACTCCCCTTTCACCTTTGACCATCCC
>CAYYER010000005.1:4920-16840 GCA_964471045.1 uncultured archaeon
TTTCTTAACACGCTCGTTTACTTCAAAATTTCCTACATAGAAATATAGATTCCCGCTCTTATCGACGAATCCCCTTATAATTTTATTAAAAGATTTTTCATTCCATCCTTTCTTCTTAAACCAAATTTTATGGGAATATGGCAAGCCTGGCTTGGCTATAAATAACTTATCATCCTTTATACAAAACATCCTTCTATTCCTATGAAACTTTTCAACTTTCTTTTCTCCTAGAATTTCTAACAATTCTTTTATGTCATCAATTTCAAAGTCAGCTTTAATTCTTTTAGATTTAAATATTTGCCCGTATTTTGCTAGAACCGTAACCATACCAAGCTTCTTCGCGCCTTCTATATCCCTCCTAGGGTCGTCGCCAACCATCATTATCTCTTCAGGCTTTAACTTTAGCTTTTTCAGAGCAAGCTTGAAGGGCAATTCGTGCGGTTTTTTGACTCTAGTAGCCTCAAAGGCTATTACAAAATCGAAGAAATGGTGGAGCTTCATTCCAGCTAGCCTGGACCAAGCTTGGAATGCCGGGGCGTCTGAAATTATACAGAGTATGTAGCCTCTTTTTATTAGCTCTATCAGAGTCGGGATTACATGGGGGTAAGGTTCAACATAACCTTCTTTTATTCTCCTATAAGCTACTACTCCAGCAGCCAAAATCTTCTGGTCCACTTCTCCCAAAACTTCTTTCAAGAACTCGTCGAAAACTTTCTGATATTCGATCCCAAACTTTTTGTAGAGTTTGTTGATTATTTTTAAAGCTTTTTCCTTTTCTATTTTCAGGCCAGCGTCTATCATCGCTTCCACAGCAGCTTCCGTAGCTTGAGTCTTCATCTTCATGAAATCTATGAGCGTGTTATCCAAATCGAAGATTATTGCTTTTACTCTCGAGACATCTCTCATAGAATTACATTAAGTTTAAAAGAATAAGTAAATAATCCCCAAACCAAAGAGTGAAAATTAGAGCAAGAGGGAAGGCTGGGGCAAATCTCACACCCTCTTTTATCACAACATACTTTCTTCCAGATTTCTTAATCTTTCTCAACTCCTTTTCTGTTATACCTTCCCACAGCTTGCTTTCTTCCAGAACATCCCCGACCCTTAGCTTAGAAACTGGAATTCTCTTCTTAAAGCCAACTTCCTCGACGGCCTTCGCAAACTTCCAGAGCAAGAAAACAGCTAGGGTTAGAATCATCGGCAGGAAAGAATACTTTAAGCTGAATAAGAGTTCAAACCTTACTTTAAAATAAGCAGAAAGGAACCAGTTTAAAAGGAGGAAAAGAGCAAAGAGGAGGATTGAACCAAAGGTTAAAAGCTTGGAGCTTGCTTTCACATCCTCGAAAAATCTTTTCAAGATCTTTCTTTTTATGAGGGCAAGAATGAAGGCATAGAGGAGCATGTAAGCAGCACCTACTAAAAAAACGTTAAAAAGATAGCTTAGAGGGAAGGGTAGGATTAATTTTGGAGAAAAGTTTTTCGGTAAGCTTGGCAATAAAAATCCTATCGCAGCCAAAAGTTTTGCATCCCCTCCTCCCCATTGACCGGCGTAATACATCAAAAACCCAAAGCCTAAGAAGCCTAAGCCAACTAATAAGCTGTTGAGGAGCGGCTGATAATTCCAGGCAATCAAAGCTTCCACAGAATGTAAAGTCAAACCGATTAAAATCATTAGATAAGGAATTTCATCGGGTATTTCAGTAGTCTTTAAATCCCATGCGCTCGCTAGAATAGAGCCAGAAAAAGCAACTATTAGATAAATCAAATCAAACATATTTTATTTTTTGTTTTTAAGGAGAAAAATTTATCTAACTATCTTTGCGAAGTTTGGTGTTATTAAAATGTAACCGTCTTCTGTCCCGACTATATCCCAATTGTACTGGTTGCATAGGCGCTTAAGCTTTTTAACCGAATTCTGGAATTCTCCCAAATCTTTCTTCTGCAACTCTTTAGTCTTAAGAAAGACTATGTTCCCTTCCTTCAAAAGTCTTGCAATCCTTTCAACATCCACGAAACCGCTTAGGGTTTCTACTCTTATAGTAACATATCTCTTTTCTTCCTCTTCCTCGGGAGTGACCTCTATTGCTTCTTCCTCCTCTTTTTTCTTTAGCAGGTCAAAAATGCCCATTCCAGCACCTAGTAAATATTTTAGAATTTAATAAATTTAAAGCTGTTATAGGAATGTTATACGTGTAACAATAAACCTAAATAATGTACATGTTATACGTATAACATGATTTGTCTACAGGATTTTCGAACCAGACTATTTCTTTTTTCGCTCTATCCAAGAGTTTGCACATTCCTTTTAGTAGTCTTCTGCTTTGAGAATAAATGCTGCTTGACATCAAAATAGATATTTTTCCTTACCTTTAAATTTTTTAATTCGCAGCATCTGAAATTCAAGGATAAATATTTTTCTTTGAAAATAATTGATGTAAAGTCTTCGGTGATGAAGTGCAAGAATATATCATTTTTAAAGGAAAACCCATAGAAAAGACCAAACCCAAGAAATTTAAACCAGTTTCTAGGGTTGACCCTTCCTTGCTAGTAGCGGGAAGATACGGAACTGATGAAATGGTAGAAATATGGGGAGCAGGCTGGGATAAGACGATGGAGCATATTCTATACTCTCAAGCTGAATCTGTTTTGACGCTCAGCGATTTATATCCTGAAGTAATCCCAAAAGAGCGTGCTAGAGAGCTTGCAGAAAAATCAAAGCTCGTTGATTTTCAGAGAGTGAGAGAAATTGAAGATAGGGTTAAGCACGATGTTATTGCAATAAACAAAGCATGGGAAGAGGTGGTTAGCGAAAAGGCAAGACCTTATATCAACAAGTGCAGGACGAGCGCAGACAGTACAGAAACTGCAAAGGCTGTGCAAATCAAAAAATCTATCGAGGTTATTGCTAGCTCCCTTGAAAATTTAAGGGACATAGTCTTGGAAAAGGCTGTTGAATGGATGGATATACCTCACATGGATCAAACCCATCAATTGGATGCTTTGCCAACGGTAGCCGGAAGACCGTTTGCTTATTTCGGCGAATTGATTCAGAGCGACCTTGATTTTTGGGCATTCGTTTATAAAAATTCTGTAAAAGGGAAGTGGGCAGATGCAACGGGCAATCATCACTCTGCTAACGATTTAGGAATCGATGGAATTAAACTGCAGGCTGAATATTGCAAGAGGTTGGGGATTGGCTGTATGATTGCTCCAAGCCAAGTTCCTGGAAGGGAGTTTATAGCAGATGTGGTGTATGCGATGGCTAGGACTGCAGAAACCATGAGAAACCTAGCTTCTTATATAGCTTGGGGCAAGAGCGATGATGTTAACATCTTCCTCGATTTAAACCCTAGAAGAAGAAAGGGATCTTCTGCAATGCCTCACAAGGATATAAAAGGAGGGAATCCTATAGTTGAGGAGCACGTTGAATCTTTTTGTAATTACACGAGAGGAGCCTTAATGACAGCGCTTTCTTCAGCCCAAATGAGGTATGCAAGAGATTTGTCGGGTTCGGCTTCCGATAGAGTCATCCTTAGAACTGTTTTCATGTGGGGAGATCAAGTCATAAGAAGGTTGGCAAATACAGTCTATTGGCTTGGAATCGATGAAAAAAGAAGCAGGGAAAGGGTTGAAAGGACTCTAGGCACGGTAACTTCTTCGAGAATTTTAAACTATCTAACTGATGAAAGAATGGTAAGAGAACCAATGGCAAGGTCGGAGGCTCACGATCTGTTAGGAAAACTAGCAACGAAGGCTTACACCGAAAAAATTCCTTTCAAGAAGGTTTTGTTGGAGAGCGAAGAAATAACAAGAAGACTGCCGAAGGAATTGATAGAAAAGATAGCGGACCCGCTTAATTATATAGGTCAAAGCAAGGAAATTATAGAAAAAGTTTTTGAGCTGTATCATGGGAAGAAGACCTTAGTTTAATTACTTTGGATTAAAGTTTTTACGCTTTTCAATGTTATACGTGTAACATTACTTATAAGCTTCATCATGATGCGCAAATCTTATTAAAACAACTGTTTTTGTCCTTTCCTCTATTTTATAAATTAAGACAAAACTTTTCATCACATGAACTCTTCTCAATCCAGCTAGGGGTTTCATCAAAGGTTTAAACTTGTAAGGATTGGAAAGAATTTCGTTGATTTTATTTTCTAGTATTTTCTTAAGCTTTTTGTTTCTCCTTATATGCTTCTTAATTTCTTTCTTGCAGGAAGGGAAATAGGCTAAGCTATACACTTTCTCACTCAAAAAGCTCTTCTACACTTTTAGCCTTCTTCGGCTTCTCTTTTTTCATTATCTCGAGTGTTTTTTTCACGAATTCTTCCTTAAATTCCAATCCCCTGAAGCTATTCCAGAAGAACAAAAGTGCTATTCTTATGGCTTCGGTTTTACTTTCAGCAATACCTTCTCTGATCATTTCTTCTACTATTTCTTCGGCGAATCCCCTCAGTCTAAGGTTCAAATTCATATGTATAATGATTGTACAATCAATATATAAATTTTTAGTGTTATACGTGTAACATTTTAAGAACTAAAACTACAACTTTTCAACCTTATCAGCAGCATTCTTCAAGCCAGAAGAGAGGCCTGGTTCAGGAGCGATCACTATCGCTTTCTTCCCATATTCCTTGGCTTTTTGAATTACGGGCAAGAAATCAGCATCCCTAGTTGCTAAAGCGATTACGTCTACATCCTTAGTAAGAATAGTTTCCACAGCAGCTACCGCTAAGCTTACGTCCACATCGCTTTCCTCCTTCTCAGCCAAAACCATCACGCATTCAAACCCTTCGTTTATTATAGCTTCTATTAACTTCTCAGGAGCAAACTGATTTATAAAAACTTTTGCAACGACTATTCTTCCATACTTCTTTGCCCTTCTCTTCAATTCTCTCAAGTCTATGGAAAATTCTTTCCTAAGCAGGTTAGGACCATCCACGAGTAAGGCTACTTTAGCCTCTTCCTTGAATGGGTTAAGCTTCATGCGGATCCGCTGAAGGTAAAGCCATCTCCCTTGACAAAGTTCGATACTCCGCTAAGCTTTAAGCTTTTCTCTGAAATAAGCATGCTTCCGACGAAATTATCTATTTCCAGATTGCTATTCTTCAAAGTTATTCGGTCAGTTTTTTCGTCTACAGTCCTCTTAAGCTCGCCGTTAGCATTCGAGAAAAGCAATCTATCGCTCGTGAAATAGAATAGCGAAATCTCGTCTGGAATTACTTCTATTTCAACTTTCGAGCTTTTTTCAGCTGAAAAGATTAGATCGTTAACCTCAAAACCCTTGCAATTTCCGCTAATTCTAAAGCTGTTCCCCTTCTTCTCAACCTTGCCTACAAAATCTTTCAGAGCTATTCTTTCTATCTTCCCTTCTCTGGCCAAAACTTTTTGCTCAGAAATTTTTGCGGTAAGGAAATTTCCGGAAGCGATTAGGGTAGAATTAGGCAGGTTAAAGCTTTGATCCTCCAAGGCCTCTCTGTTGATGCTTAAGGTTATCTCAAAAAAGCTTCCCTGAGGTTTTGGCTTAAAAATAGAAATGAATTCACCAAGCCTTCCCCTGAAGAATTCCGTATACTTGCTCGTAGCCTCGCTAAAGAAAAGCAAATAAGCTATTCCTAAGATTATGAAAATGGTTAGCCATAATTTCCAGCGCATTCTCTCTAAAAAATTTATAAGCATACAAGAATATATTTATGAGCATGATTAGCTCCCAATTTTTTGGAGACGGACTAACCAACATAATCTGGTTTCTACTCTTCATCCTCCTAGCTTTTCTATACCCAAGAATAATGATCGCCCAGATGCTTTTCAGGCTTGAGCAAACGGCTCAGATGCTCGAAGGTTTTACCCTGAAGGCAAAAGGAATAATCTTGAGAAAGATAAGCAAAAGGCCAAAAAAAGACCTCAAGCAAGCCATAACCCATTTCCTCGAATTTTTCATGATTCAGCCAGTAAGCCTAGACCCTTTCGGTATCGTCAAGAAAATAGAGCACATAGTCAACCTTTCTGAGAAGAGATTTAAGTATTTTGTCTCGAGAATAGCGCCTCATCTAAACTCTGAAGAGAAGGCCAGTTTGATAATGGGCCTATCCGGAGCCATTTCTTTGAACCAGCTTGCAAAAACAGTTAGGCACTATGTCGAGCTAATAAGGAAAACCAAAAATTTACAGCTTGCCTTACTCTTGCAGATGCAATTACCCTTAATCGAAAGGATTTCAAAGGCTTTGTTGAAGGGGACAGAAGCCTTGACCAACGGATGGCCTGTCGGCGATTCCGTAGGAGCCTTTGTAGCTGCTCATTTAATCGGAAAAGAGAAGGTTAGGGAAATAGAAGTCGATACAATTCTTGCTAGAAGAAAGATTAAGGGAAAGGAAGTTTACATAATAAAAGCTAAAGGGCCTGGAGGAAGATTAGGCAAGATGGGAAGGGCTGTTGAAAAAATTGTTAGAAGAGAGAAAATAGCAAAGATAATAACCATAGATGCTGCTTTAAAGCTGGAGGGAGAAAAAACCGGTAGTATAGCCGAAGGTGTGGGAGTGGCTATTGGTGGGATAGGGGTTGATAGAGCTTACATAGAAAATTTAGCGGTTAAGAAAAATATCCCCTTGGATTCGATAATAATTAAGATGAGCCAGGAAGAGGCTATCCAGCCGATTAGAAAAGAAATCTTAGCTTCTATTCCAAGGGTTATTAGCTTGGTAGAAAAAAACATAGGTGAGACTAAAGAAAAGGGCAGAATAATTGTCGTAGGTGTGGGGAATACGAGCGGGGTAGGAAACAGTAAAAAAGAGGCTGAGAAAGCCGAGAAATTGGCTAAGAGAGTTTTGATTAGAGAAAAGGTGAAGGAGAGGAAGAAAAAGAGATTCTTTTAAACTTGGAAAACTTCTAGCAAGATTTGCAAAAATATTCAGGAAAAGAATTCATCTGAAGCGTGGGCTCATCCTTCATTTAAAAATATTTTTCAAGAATTTCTTCTTTAAGTTCAATAGCTTTTTTCAAAGCCGCTTTGCAATTTTCATTTATGCACTCCTCTTGAATTTCTTTAATAGCTTTCTGATAGGGTTTGAGCTTTTCTTCGATCTCGCTTAGCAATACCAGCCCTATCCTATTATCTCTTCCAGCTAGCACACTCATGCATACTCCACAAAGGCCTGACCGATGAGAAAATCTCTCTGCCCTTCCTCTTATATATTCCTGCAATTTTATGGCTATTCCTCTGTTCTTTTTAAAATCTTCATAAGCCAATTGAGAACGCCTACAATGGTCTATGAAAATGGTTAGTCCATGAAGAACTGAAATCAGTGCTTCTCGTTCTGTAGATTTAAGGTATTCCATAAAATTATAGAAAAACGATTAGAAATTTAAGCTTAACTAAAAGCAAATTTTTCTTCCAGAATGTAAGCCTTTCCTCCGTTGGCTTTAATTAGCTTTGCTACTTCCATTAAACCTTTCAAATTCTTCGACTTCCAGACAGAATGCTGGACTAGCTTAGCATTCATCGCATGCAAGCTTCTGTTTACCCTAACCCTTAAACTACTCAACTCCTTTGGTATGTCGTAGACTAGCATGTATGCCATAATTGTTATACGTGTAACAAAGTATTTAAATCTTCCCAAGCTCTTATTAATTTAAACTAAAACCAAAATTAATTTAGATGGAAGAAGTTAAGGCTTGGTTAGAAAAAGCTGAAGAAGATTTGGTTACGGCAAAGGTTAATTTAGAAAATAAAAGATACGATGCAGCGGCCTTTTTTGCTCACCAAGCCGCAGAAAAGGCCTTGAAGGCTTTGTACATTCTTAGGTTTAAAAAGCTATGGAAAACTCACGATTTGGTTGCTCTTTTGGTAAAACTAAAAGGAGGTAAAAGATTACTTAGGTTTTGTGACGAGCTTAATCGCCATTACATAGAAACAAGATATCCTACCGGAGCTGAATATACAGAAAGAATAGCTGCTAAAGCAGTAAGAATGGCTGAAAGGGTGGTAAGATGGGTAAAAAGATCAGTAAAAGAATAAAAAAACTTTTGGAAGATATAAAGAAATTTAAGTCAGCTTATGGGTTTGAGAGAGTAATTCTTTTTGGTTCTTTTGCTAGAGGAGATTTTAAGAAAGAAAGCGATGTTGATCTAATACTGGTAGACAAAAGATTTTCTAGTAAAAATGTCTTTGAAAGAGGAAAAGGTTTATGGATAAAATGGCATGTAGAACAGAAGCTAAAATATCCTGTAGATTTCATTTGTTATAGTCCAGAGGAATTTGAAAGGTTGAAGAAGAAAGTTTCTTTGGTTAGCGAAGCTTTGAAAGAAGGTATAGAAATCGAATAGCTAATTTTATTTGCTAAATTTTCTAAAAAGAAAATTAGTGAAAAATAGTTTGAAAGTGAAAGGATGAAACAAGAAAAAATTAAAGAGTTAATTAAAACATTTTTGAAACCTGATTGGAAAAGGATAGCCCTATTTTTCTGGGTAATGATTTTGTGTTCTATTCCTGAATGTTCTCCTATTATCTTTAATGGTATCTTCTGTACAACTGGAAGACCATTTCCTTATTATATTTCAGAAGAACCTTCTTCCTTTTTTTCTTATCTTTCTTCCGGAGAAAAATTCTATTTCTACAATTTGGTGTACAATATTATAATCTGGTATCTGATTTCATGTTCGATAGCTTTTACACTAGAAAACTTGTATAAAAAGTATCCACTTTCCAAAATTGAACCCTTAGCCAAGCCTGTTACTTGGACTTTTTTCATGGTAATTTTTGTTATCTCCTGTGCAATTGCAACGCAGGCAGGTATAGCATATTTTATTGGTCAACATCCTTTTTATTCGCCTCCTCAAGGTGTTAAAGATGTGAAAGACTATGGGCCCCTAGTAATGGGAATTGGATATACCATAGGTTTAATAGCTTTCTCTATATCTGCCCTTGTTTTCAAGAATGTTAAAAATTTAATTAACTTAATTGCTTACTTTTTAATCGCATTAGGCTTATCAGCCTTTGTAATTCTTTTTATTTTTCCTTCAATCGAAGGTGCTGCAATAAATCCATCGTTTATATTTCCCGAATCGTTTATTGGAATTTTTGGTATAAGTGTAGGTTTTTTCCTAAGCTTTAAAAGAAGGTGAAAAGAAAATGAGAGTTAAAAATTTAACAATAAGGGAAATTCTAGCAACCAATGCCAAAAAAACGATCGAGGTCGAGCTAGAGACTGAGAAAGGTTTGGTAAGAGGCTCGGTTCCGATGGGAACGAGTACTGGTAGCTACGAAGCAGTTTCTTTGCCTAGCAGCGAAGTAATAAACAAGTTTTTAATAATCAAAAGATATTTTACTGCTCAAGATTTTTCTAGCTTGGAAGAGGTTGACACTACTTTGAAAGAGATAGATAAGACTGATAATTTTAGATACATAGGCGCTAACCTAGCTCTGGCCATTTCTTCAGCTTTTCTAAAAGCTTTTGCTTTGAACGAAGGAAAGGAAGTTTTCGAATATTTGCTAAAAGAAAGGCCTTTCATGCCAAAGCCAGTTTCTAACGTAGTAGGTGGATGGAAGGGGCAGTGCGACATTCAAGAGTTTTTGCTTTTGCCGGTCCATCAAACTTCCTTTAAAAACTCGATAGAAAAAATAGCTTTTTGCTACAAGGAGATTGCAAAGCTTTTGATAGAGAAAGACCCCAACTTTAGGTTTGCGAGAAATTTAGAATCTGCATGGGTAACAAGCCTAAACATCGAGCAAATCTTAAGCTTGGTAAAAAAAGTTGCAGAGGAGAATTTGTTGAAAATGGGCCTAGACATGGCAGCCTCCGAGCTTTGGGACGGAAACTTTTACGTTTACAAAAATTCTGGTTTTAAGCTTAACCGAACCCAGCAAATAGGTTTTGTAGAAGATTTGGCAAGAAGGTACCCGATAGTTTACATAGAAGATCCTTTCCATGAAGACGATTTTATGGCTTTTAGCGTTTTGTTGCATAGGCTGCAGCAAAAGCTTATAGTAGGGGATGACCTAACCGTAACCAATTTAAAAAGATTAAAGAAAGCAATCGAGCATAGATCGATAAATGGAATAATAATTAAGCCGAATCAGGTCGGAACTCTTAGCGATGTGATAAAAGTTGTTGAGGAGGCGAAAAAAAATAAGATTAAATGCATAGTTTCCCATCGTTCAGGAGAGACTGAAGATACGCTGATTTGCCATTTGGCAGTTGGTCTGGGTTGCGAATACATCAAGCTTGGAATAGGAGGAGAAAGAACGGTTAAGATAAATGAGCTAATCAGAATAGAGGAGAAAATCAGTAAATAAACAAACTACTTTTTTAATTTTTTCAAAGGTTCTCCAAATCTTTCTTTCAACTTTTCATAATACTTTTTCCATTCAGGGTCAAACTTTTCAAGAAACAACTTTACCGGCTTATTCTTTCTTAACGCATAGTTCAGCTCTTCTAGAGTCCCTTCAGAAATCCCGCATAGAGCGAATAGATCGCAAACATCTATTGCTCTCTTACAAAATTCCATGGTCTACTCTCTTCCTACAGGGCCACCTTCGAATCTTTCGTAGGGAAATGCTTTAAACGGATGGAAAGGCGCATAACCCAAAGAAATGGCATAATCCATTATTTCTTCTGTTTTATCTTTTAACCTTGCTGGCGTTGCTAAATAGATCAGTTTCACATTTAAAAATTTGCAGATAAATTTTAAATATTAGCCTTCCTATCAACTAATCATGGATGTGATGAAAAATTATTTGCAAGCTATAGAAAAAAAGCTTTTGCCTAGGATTGAGAGGATAGAGTTTGAAATATCTTCTCTCAAAGAAGAGTGGGAAATATTGAAAAATCCTAAGTTAGTTGAAAAAATTCAAGAAAGTATAGAACAAAAGAAGAAAGGCAGACTCCATTCTTGGGAAGAATTTAAACGGATTGTGAATAAGAAATGAAATACATAGCTAAATTTACAGATAGGTTTTTGGAGGATACTAAGAAACTTAAAGGCAGTTTGAAGAAACAACTAGAAAAAGCTGTCAGGAAAATTCTTGCTAACCCTAAAGGAGGAAAACCTTTACGCTATAGTTCAAAGGTCTCAGAACAGAAAGAGTAGGAAAGTTTAGAATTGTATATGAAGTTGAAAGAAATTTTGTAATTTTTCACGTATTTGAACATAGGAAGAAAGTCTATAGATAGATTTTTATTTTTTTGACCGCATGCTATTCTTATGCGCATAGAACTTTTAATCTTTGACTGGAGTGGGGTAATTAGCGATGATAGAAGGCCTGTTTATGAGGCAAACATGAAGGTATTAAAGCAATATGGTAAGCCACCTATGCCCTTTGAAGAATGGTTGTCCAAAACTACTTTAAGTCCTGTGGAATTTTTAAGAAATTGTGGAATCGACGAAACTCCTGAGAAATTATATTCCCTTTACAAAACCTATTATGATGAAGTAATTGATTCAGGTATGCTTCCAAAGATTTATCCTGATGTTCATGACGTTTTTCTCTTTTTAAAGAAAAGAAGGAAGAAACTTTCGGTATTGAGCAGTCATCCCACGGATAATTTAAGGAAAGAAGCTGAATTATATGGTCTAACCAAATTCTTGGATTTAATCGTTGGCAGTTGCAGGGATAAAGTTAGAGGGCTCAAATCCATTTGCAAAGAATTGAAAATAAAACCTGAATTTGCTTTGTACATTGGGGATACTGTTTATGACATAAGATCTGCTAAAAAAGCTGGCATCCGTTCAGCAGCAGTATGCACAGGCTACCATTCAAGAGAAAGATTGGAAAAAGAGAATCCCGATTTCTTGTTAGAATGCTTGTCGGATTTGAAAGAAATAGTTAGCTAAATTTAAAAAAATGGGAAATGAAAAATAATTTTATGGAGTACAAAAGAGAGCTAATTTTTTATTTTACGAGTGTAGTTTTGTGTGAAACTTT
>CAYYER010000006.1:0-15185 GCA_964471045.1 uncultured archaeon
TCCTCCTTATTATTCTTAGTTTAAATTTTCTTAAGCGAAAAGAATTTAAATTAACAAGAAATAAAGAAGTTTTATTAAGGTGAATGAAATGCAAGTAGCAAGAATAAAGCTGAGTGGGAGAGATCCAAAAGTATTAGATGAAATATGCAGCGAGATTAAGGAAATTGCTAAGAAGTTTGGAGTAAATTATAGGGGACCTATTCCATTACCAACTAAGAAGTTAAAAGTTGTTACCATGAAAACTCCCTGCGGAGATGGAACAGGTCATGGAAATGCGACTTTCGATAGATGGGAGATGAGGATTCACAAGCGTTTGATGGATGTGCAAGCCGATGAGAGAGCCTTAAGGCAAATAATGAGGATTAACATTCCTACAGACGTCCATATGGAAATTAAGCTTATTGGCTAGTTCTAAAAAATTTAATTCTAGAATTCAAATTCAAATTGTGAAAACTTATATAAAATTCCTCGAACCTTTCGAAAAGGAGTTTGCAAAAAGAATTAAGAAGAAGGGGCTGACTATAACTGTTTCTGGGCCAGCATGCTCAGGAAAATCTACGGGAGCAAAAGCTATTGCTAAAGCTTTAAGATTAAAGTATGTTTACGTGGGGAAAATTTTCAGGGATATAGCAAAGCGAAGAGGCTTAAGTTTAGAAGAATTCTCTGCTCTGAGAGAAAAAGAAGTCGATTGGGAAGCCGATAAAAGAACGCTTAAACTTGCGATGAAAGGAAATGTTGTTTTAGATGGAAGATTAACAGGATGGGTTGCTGGAGATTGGGCAGATTTAAAGATTTATTATGAATGTCCTTTAGAAATAAGAGCTGAAAGAGCTGCTGAAAGGGATAAGAAAAGCAAAGAAGAAGCTTTAAGAGATATTAAAAAGAGGGATGAAGAGGATAATAAGAAATACAAAAAGCTTTATGGGATAGACCTCTTTGATAAATCAATCTATGATTTGATAATTGATAATAGTAAGTTTAGCTTAAAAGATGCAAAAACCATTCCTGTAAAACTCGTAAAAGAATTCTTGAAGAAGAAAAAGGTCAAATAACCTTATAACTTTCCCTCCCACTCTTTTTTATACCTCTTCAAGAACCTCACCATAAATTCATGTCTCTGCTTCGCTAATTTTTTGCCCAATTTGGTTTGAATACCGTTTTTTAGCCATAAAAGTTTTGAAAAGAAGTGATAAATTGAAGATGGATCTGGAAACCTTGATTTGAGTCTAACCGGATTTTCAGGATCCCATTTTACTTTTCCAATCCTTCTTTTCAAACAACCGCCGAACGTAAACACTCTTGCTATACCTCTAGCCCCTAAAGCTTCTAGCCAATCAGCATCTCTCAATACCTTACCTTCCAAGGATTTAGGATTAATACCTTTCTTGAAAGATTCCCAAGATGATTCGATAATAGCTTCCTTAATTTTCCTGATTTCAGGCTCACTAAATCCAATCTTTCTTAGGAATTTCTCTGCAAGCTCAGCCGATTTCTTTTCATGATGCTTTCCTTTTCTGACAATATCGTGAAAATAAGCAGCAGGTATTAAAATTCTGAAGTTTGCATCTTCCTCCTTTCCTATTAGGCTTGCTAATCTAACAACATTCTTTACATGGTCAAAATCGTGAGCAGGATCCGCATTTTTCAATTTCTCCTTAACAAAATTTTCGATTGATCTCAATTCTTTTGATGAAAGTTTTGTATTCATGCTTAAACTAAATTAATTTAGGAAACTCAAGTATTTTAATAATTGGTGAGATAGTGAAAATCCAACCTATTTCATTCGATAGCATCGGGGTTAGAAGCATGGCAACTTTTGTCGAAACAAATGACCTAAAAATTTTTATTGACCCTGGAGCTTCTCTTGCACCGATTAGATTTGATCGTCTAAATAAATTTAAATTTTAAGAAAAATACTAGAAATGTGAAAGACGATTTAGGTAAGTTATGCGCACTTCTTTTTGCTTGCGAAGGAAAAGCTTACTCATTTAGACGATTAAAAATAGTAATTTATGCTCTTTCTGAAGGTTCAAAAGAAACTTTAAACTTACCCAAAATATTTTCGTATAAGTTTGATGGTAATGATTTTGCTGGTCCTGACGATGATGATTTAAGGGACGATCTACAATGGTTAAATGATGCTGGATATATTCTCGCAAAGAAAACTAGTTTAGAGAAATGCTCAGAACATACACTTTATGAATTAACTGAAAAAGGAAAAGAAATTGGAATTATAGCATTTTCTCAACTTGACGAGGAAAGTAAAAAAGCATTGTTCAAAATATCGAACGATCTTAAAAATTTACCCGAGTATCCTGTTGCTAAGTTACTAGAGAAATACGCACCAAACTGGGAAAAGATACAATTAGAAATTCTTAGAAAGAGTTAAACACAAATGATATTTTAAACTATCTGTTTTTCTTAACCCATTCTTTCAAAGCTTCTTCCAAAGCTTTTGAGAGGGAACCCTTTCCATATCCGAATTTTTTCATTGCAAGCTTTCTGAATTCTTTTTCAAGTTCTTCAGGAATCACTCCTCTTATAAAACCCATACTTATTATATTAAAGATTTGGTCTATTTAAATATATGCCAAAGAATCAAAAAGTTTAAATAGTCAAAATGCTATATAGTCATATGTATGGAATATGAATTCAAAAGAGAAAGTGTAAATCTTAAGAATTTGAGGAAATTTAAACCTTCTTCACTTAAGTTTCCTATTAATTTTTGGACAGTTGAAGGTGGGGAATTTTTGGGTGACTTACTCACTGATGGTTCTTATCATAATGATGGTTGCGTAGTTTATTCTAATTCAGAATTAGAAAATATACTCTCGAACCTTAGAAGTACAAACAAACTTTTCAGTGGAAAAATGATGGATGCAAAAAGAATAATGAGAGAATTATCAAATCTCCAACCGCAAGAAATTGTAAGAAAACTTAACAAAATAACTAAAGGCTGTGGTATTTATTCTCGTGTAAGGTTTAAAGAAAGAGAGAAAGTTTTTGAAGTATCCTATTCACGGATTCTCAAAGTATTCCTGGATAAATTAAAAATTCCAAGAGGTAAAAGAACCTTGACCAATCCAGAGTTACCTCCTGTACTTAAGGAAGCCCCTTTAGAAGTTATCTCTTCTTTTTTACGTAGAGTTATTTCGAATGAAGCAACTATAACCAAGGATGGGCAAATATGTATAAAACAGTCTATTCTTTCTTCTCATAAAACACCCAAACTCCTTGAAGGCTATAGAGAGCTCTTCAAAAAATTTGGAGTCAAGACCACAAAACCTAGAATAGCTAAAAAAGTCAAAAGAAAAGATGGAATACATGTTATCTGGGAAATTTATACAAGACCCTACGACCTAAAGAAAATCATCGAGAGAATTGGCATAGAACCGAAAAGAAAAAGAATGAAAGCAGAAAAATTTCTTAAAAATGCTGAGAGATTTAGGTTATCTAGAAATGAAAGAATGGAACAAATCATTAAAATAGCTAAGAGTTTAGGTAAACCGTTTACCGTGAAAGATTTAATGAAATCGATGGACTTAAAAAGAACTGCAATTCAAGATTATCTACATAGGTTAATGAAAAAAGGGCTTGTATGCAGAAATAAAAAGAGAAAATTTTATCCTTTTGGAAGCGAACCTTTCTTTTATCAACTAACAAAAAAAGGTGAAAAACTTGAAAATCAATCCAATAGCTTTTGATAGTATGGGTGTGAGAAGTATGTGTACCCAAGTGATTACAAAAGATGTGAATATACTCATTGACCCTGGTGTAAGCTTAGCTCCTTCCAGGTTCAGACTTCCTCCACACCCAATCGAACTCAAAAGGATGGATAGTGACTGGGAAAAAATCTTAAAACTCTCGAAAGAGGCCGATGTCCTGATCATTACACATTACCATTTCGATCATTTTTCATGGGAAACTCCAACACAATTCAAGGACAAAATTCTTTTAATCAAGCACCCGACTGAAAACATAAACTTTTCTCAGAAGAAAAGAGCTGCTTACTTCCTAAAGCAAATAGAGGGATTGCCAAAGAAAGTTGAATACGCTGATGGAAGGGAATTTGAATTTGGTGGTACAAGAATAAAACTATCGAAAGCTGTTTATCATGGAATTAGTCCAAAGCTTGGCTATGTTCTTGAAGTTCTAATAGATGATGGAGAATATAAGTTTATCCATACGAGCGACGTGGAAGGCCCTACTCAAGCTGATCAAGTGAAATTTATCTTAGAGAATAAACCGAATCTAGTGTTTTTAGATGGTCCCTTATCTTATATGCTTTACAGATTTGGACGAGAAAATTTGAGGAAATCTGTAGAGAACATGGTTAAAATTATAGAAAAATGTCCCCTAGAAGCTTTGGTTATCGACCACCATTTTCTCAGAGATCTGAAATGGAAGGAAAAGATTCAAAAAGTTTTCGAGGCGGCTAAGAAGAAAAGAATCAAGGTTCAGTGCATAGCGGAATATTTAAACAAACCGATAGAAATGCTTGAAGCAAGAAGAAAAGAATTATACGAAAAATATCCAGATATGAATTATAAGTCAAAGAGAAAAGTTTTTGAGGAATAGGATGAGATTCAAAATTTTTGTCTGGATGTTAACTTCAGGAATCTTGCTATGCTTTCTTCTATGGTTGTTTGTGTTTCGCGAGCTAAAAACTCCAGGAGCAGAAGTACTGAGCTCGACCGTTTATTTGTTAGTTATAACTAGTTTTATCATCCTAGGCTTACAAACCTAAAAATTATAAAATCGAGGAAGAATATCTTTTTAGTGATTAGTTTGAGGTTAAAGCTTTTAGTTTTAGACGCTGATTATGAATTAGTTGAAAATAAGGGAGTGATTAAGCTTTTCTGCAAGGATGAGAACGGGAATACAGTTTTGGTCCTCGACCCAAATTTTGAACCTTACTTTTATGCTATGCCAAAAGAAGGGAAGGCTAAGATTTTAAAGGAAAAGATCGAAAAGATCGATACGAGCAAGCTTAATGCAAGGATTTTGAAAGTTGAGATAGTTGAAAAAATTTGGGAAGGAGAAAAAACTAAGCTAGTTAAAATCACGATAGATAATCCAAGGAGAATTCCAGACGTAAGAGAGCTTATAAAAGAATGGGAAGAGGTTGAGGAAACTTTTGAGTATGATATTACATTCTACAAACGATACCTAATGGATAAGCAAATAGAGCCCATGGGCTGGATTGAGGTTGAAGGTGGAGAAATTGAAAGAAAGGATCATCGAGTTCAAAAGGTAATTAAAGCAAAAGTCGTTAAGCCGGCTAAGCTTGAAAAAGAGGTTAAATTTAAGATTTTGGCTTTTGATACCGAATGGGTCGAAGAAAACAATAAGAATAAACTCATAATGTTGAGCTTGGCTTCTAACGACGGATTTAAAAAAGTTTTAACCTGTTATGATTGGGAAGAGAAGCCAAACTGGGTCGAATCTTTGAAGAATGAAAAGGAAATTATCCAAAGGTTTGTTGAAATCGTTAAAGCTAAAGACCCCGATTTTCTGGTTGGCTATAATTCGGATGGCTTCGATTTCCCTAGATTGAAAGAAAAAGCCAATGAGTTCAAAATTTCTCTAAAGCTAGGAAGAGATGAGAATCCTTTAAGAACTGTAAGGAGAGGGAGGGTGAGTTCCGCCAAGCTTAGGGGAAGGGTTCACGTAGACCTTTTTGTTTTCATAGACCATATCCTATCTGCAAGCTTGAAGAGCGAGGTTTTAACCCTGGATGAAGTTGCTCAAGAGCTGCTAGGAATAGGAAAGAAAGAGATGAAGTATAAGGAAATGGTTGAGATATGGAGTAAGAAAGAGCAGCTGGGAAGATTGGCCGAGTATAGTTTATGGGATTCTGAATTGACCTTAAAGCTGGCTGAATATATTCTGCCCCAAATATTCGCAATAGCCAGGTTAACGGGTTTATTACCCTTTGACGCTTCTAGGAACACTTATTCTCAGCTTGTAGAAGCTTTTTACATGAGAAGGGCTGTTGCTGATAACGTTTTAATTCCCAATAGACCAAAGACAGAAGAAATAGAAAGACGGAGAATGGCACCAGTTTATAAGGGAGCTATTGTAATCGAACCGAAAAAAGGAATTCATTCGAACATTTTGGTATTCGACTTCAAATCGCTCTATCCTACCATAATAGTTTCACACAATATTAGCCCTGAAACTTTAAGCTGCGAACATGGGAAATGTAGAGAAAAAAATAAAGTCCCTGAAGCCAAATGGCATTTTTGCTTGAAGAAAAAGGGATTTATCCCAAAACATTTGGAGGAGCTGATCAAAAGAAGACAGGAAATAAAAAGAAGGATGAAGTTAGTGAAGAAGAATTCTAAGGAGTGGAAGAAGTTGAACAATATGCAGTATGCCCTGAAGATTATAGCAAACGCGAGCTACGGATATTTTGGGTTTTTTGGAGCTAGGTGGTATAAGAGAGAATGCGGTGCTTCCGCCGCTGCATGGGGAAGGTTTTATATTAAAAAAATAATTGAAATTGCAAAGAATGAAAAATTTGAGATAATTTATGGAGACACGGATAGCTTATTCGCTCGTTTACCAGAAACCGAGAAAGGAAAGCTAATTGAAATGGCCGAAAATTTTGAGAAAAAAGTAAACCAACAATTACCAGGGATAATAGAGCTAGAATTTAGAGATTTGTATGAAGCTGGGATATTTGTAGCAAGAAAAGGAGAAAAAACGGGGGCAAAGAAAAGGTATGCTTTAATAGATTATGAAGGGAATTTAGAGATTAGAGGTTTTGAGACTGTTAGAAGAGATTGGTGCGAGCTGGCTAAAAGGATTCAAAGAGAAGTTTTGGTCACAATTCTCAAAGAAAAAAATCCTCAAAAAGCTGTCCAATTAGTTAGGGGAACCATTAAAAGAATTAAGGAAGGTAAAGTTTCTTTGGAAGATTTGGTTATCTATGAGCAAATTACCCGTCCTTTAAGCCAATACGAACAAATTGGGCCGCACGTCAAGGCTGCTCAGAAGGCAAGGGCAAGAGGTAGATTAATAGGGGAAGGTATGGTTATTGGTTTTGTTATAACTAAGGGAGCGGGAAGTATATCGGATAGGGCTGAGCCTATTGAAGATGTAAAGCCAGAAGATTATGACCCTGAATATTATATTCATCATCAAGTTTTGCCTGCTGCGATGCGTGTGCTTAAAGCTTTGGGAATAACTGAGCAAGAAGTTTTGAAAGGAAAGGTTCAAGTTGATTTGAAGAAATTCTTCAGGAAATAAGATTCATTTCCTTAGAAAGAAAAGGGAAAGAGTAAAGAAGATTACGAAGAAGTTTAAGGTTAAGATAATAAAAGAAAGAATGAAAGCATAAGAAGTCAAAAAATACCAAAAAGTGAAAGCCGAAGAAAAACCTATAATAGAAAGAAATACATAAACTAACAAAGCTTTTGAAAACTCGACTATCATAAATTCTTTCATCTCAGAATAAAAAATTCCCCAGCTCATGAACAAACTTATGATCGTACTAAGAAACGAGAGAATAATTGAATAAAGATTCTGAAAAAAGAATAAGGAATAGACCAGATTAACAAAGCTAAAAATTGCTAGAAAGAAAAAATAATAATGGAAAACTTTATAGTACTTTGGCTCAAAGTAGATCACCATAATTTATCTTTATTTTTTCATAAGAAAATTATTCAAATCCTAAAATTCTTCTTGCTTTTTTACTCATCCTCTCAGGACTCCAAGCTGGCTCAAAAACAAGCTCTATGTCTACGCTTTTTACTCCTTTAATTTCTTTCACCTTATTCCTTACATTCTCGACTATAAAAGAGCCCATTGGACAGGTTGGAGCCGTTAAAGTCATCCTAATCTTCACTCTTCCCTTCTCAACCTTTACATCATAGATCAACCCTAAATCGACGATGGAAAGAGGAATTTCTGGGTCATAGCATTCTTTTAAAACTTTCATAACCTCTCTTTTTGTAACCATTTCAAACAACTATATGAATTTTTTCTCCGCATTTTCTGCATCTATCCTTATCCAAATTAACCTTATTAACCCAAAAGCCTGTCCTTTCTATCAAAACTTCTCCACAATTTGGACAATAAGTATTTTCGTATTCATGACCAGGAACATTTCCAATATAAACATACTTTAACCCAAGCTTTTTCGCTTCCTCGATAAACTTTTCCAAAGTTTCAACTGGCGTTACTGGAATATCTGTCAGCTTATAATCTGGATGGAACCTTAAAACGTGAAAAGGTGTCTCTGCTCCGAGATTCTCTATTATCCATTCAACCAACTTCCTGAATTGTTTTAAGTTTTCTCCGATCTTTGGAACTATTAAATTTGTTATCTCTACATGGATTTTATGCTTCTTTAATCCTTTCAAGAATTCAAAAACTGGTTCGTTAGAAGGAACAGAAGAATACTTGATTAAGAATTCTGGGTCGTCAGAAGCCTTAAAATCTACCGTTGCCGCATCCAAATACTTCGCAATCTTTTTTAGCGGATTAAGGTTCATATACCCATTTGTGACAAAAGTATTCAGCATTCCTTTTTTATGGGCAAGCCTAGCAACCTCATAGGCAAATTCATAGTAGACCGTTGGCTCGGTATAAGTATGGCTTATTATTTTGCAATTGTTTTCCTCGGCTATTCTAACAATTTCTTCTGGCTCATACTTATCTCCAAAAATTTCTGGCAAGCCATCATGGCTTATTAACCAATTGCAGCAATTATGAATTAAAATACCATCTCCAGCAAAAAAAGTATGCTGTTGCCATTCTCCGCTACCTTCTAACATTATGTCATAAACAAAAGGATGCGATGGTTCAGTTTCTTTAATTTCTTTGATTCTTTCAAGTTCCCAAGTCTTGTCTCTACTTCGTAAATTCTCTTTTAAGAAATTATCAATTATTTGCTGCCTATTATCGATGAAAACTGCAAGCTCTCTAAGTCGAGAAAGATTCCTTTGCCCATAAACGTTTATTCTCCAGTCAGAAACTTTTGCTCTTCTTCCATCTGGCAATGTACGCATATATTCCGGATGCTGAATAGTTATTCTTATACCATTCATACTCAATAGATAACAAAGCTGAGACTTAAGAAATTCAGACAGAGTTATAAACCTAACCCATACCTCCTTTTTATTCTTTTTTTTGCATATTGTTCCATCTCCTGTTAAATAAGCTGATAAAAATTCCTTTAGAAGTCTTCTATCTACATTAAATACAATATCTGGCAACCTTTTTTCTTTAGCCCCCTCTGGTATTCGAAGGACAAACCTAAATAATAGATAGATCAACTTTCCTCCAAAAATTAATTGAGTGGATTTTCCCTGGATTCTTGATTCTGTAATAAAGGTATCCAAGCATTCTGTAATAGAATTCCTCATGTCTTTCAAAATCTCTTCATCTTCATTAGTAAGAGCTAAATTATAGTTCCCTGTATAATTTCCCTCAGCTACAAAATAGCCCAAAAGACGCATGAAAGGTGGTGTGAGTTTAAATATGGCTGGGAGCTTATAAGGACTTCCTCTTACTCCTATTTTCACCCCATCAAAAACAACTTCCTCTAATTGAAAAGTTTGAAGAAACTGAACAAAGAGTGAAAGAGGTATTATACCTAAGGTAAACCATTTAGGTTTATGGAGAAGTCCAAGCCTTCGAGAGATTTCTTTGAAAGAATAGCCCATTTCTATCTTTATTTTCTCAAAAATATGCCTAACATTTGAAACATAAAGATTTTTTGTTATTTCAGGAGGAAGCTTAGCCAACTCTTTGATAAGATTAATCCGATCAATACCCTTTGTTCTAAATAGAGTTGTACAAATTCTAACCTTATCACCTATTTTTAATTTAGACACAGGTTTTTCTACAAATTTCTTCCCGTTCCAAACCATAATCCTATGATCCTTTGTAAGCCTAACCCTTCTTCCATGCTCAGTTATAATCTCATATATCTTTCCTTTGAACCGTTTCCTAGAAATTCCTATTATTTTTCTCGGACCAAGGATGGTTAGTGCGTACATCTCTGGTGTGAAAGAAACTTTTTCTTCAAAGATTTTATCAAAATCTCTCGCTTTAATTAGTTTGAAATATCCATTGACTAACAAGGGAATTGGAACATCCCCATCTATACAGAATTGACATCTCCAATTGCAACCTCTGCAAGCATAAGAAAGAGCAACAGATCCAGGAAAAAAATGGAACAAAGGCTTTTTCTCTATGGGATCTACGTTTAACCCAACTACTCTACCGTAATTCAAGCTATAGAGTTTATTGTTCCTGTTTTCCCTAACCATGCAGAATCCTCTCTTTCCTGGCAGGATAAAGCAATTCCTAGCGCAGAGATTACATCTTATGCCTTCTCCTTCCCTTTTCCAAAACATCGCTAAGTGAACTTCCATCTAATCACGATTAAATTGCTCTGATAAAGTTACAATTAGGATCTACTTCCACAAAATGGTTTGCACTCCCTTCTCTATAAGCTGAGCATTGGTTTTCTGGTAAATTATCTATTGCTTCTCTTGGCTCATGAGCAACATCGCAAACCCAGTTTGGTAGTTCATCCATTGGATTAAGCAGGCAAGGACCAACGGATAAGTCTTGACCTTCGGCTAAAGCTTTTTTGCAAGCATTTATACAAGCCGCCTTAGCTCTTTCTAGTTCAGAAGGAGCTTTTTGGACACAGCCTGAAATTACTATTGTTCCTATTAAGAAAATCGCCCAAATTATTTTTTTCATCCAATCTCCTCAGAATTTATTTATTTTTTTATTTTTTCCCACTTTTTCTATCCTATCCAAAATAAATATTGAGCTCCTCCTTATAAGTCTTTTTTATTCTTGTCCTTAAGTAAATTCCGAAACCAATTCCCACGATTAAGCCGAATAAATGGCTTCCATGTGCTATGTTACTGGGGATAAAAATCCCGATAAATTCTATGAAAGCCCAAAAGAATGCAGCTGCTATCATGGGCATTGGTAGATAGCCAACGTAAACCATCGCATAGGGTTCTAACACTGCCAAGCAACCCATTATTCCATAAATCGCACCAGAAGCACCCACAGCAGGGATATTTTTATCAAAAGCCGTCAGCATATAACCGAAATTTCCGACTATTCCTGCCAAGAGAAAAATTAAAATGTAATCCCTCCTACTAATCCTTCTCTCAAGATACAAACCGAACATAAACAAACCGAACATATTAAAAAATAAGTGCTCGAAGCCTGCGTGAAGGAAAATAGATGTTACAAAAGTCCATGGCCTTTCAAAAGCTTCACTAGGAATAAAGTAAAATGCTTCTATAAACCCAGGAGCTGACTCCAGAAAGAAGAAGATTAGGCAAATTAAAATTAGAATCAAAGTTGTGCTCTTAAGCATAAAATAATTTTCTCATTCAAGCTTTTAAATCAGAAAGTTTAATTCAACTTATATGGAAAAGGAAGTAGTTGAAAGTTACAAAAAAGCCAAAGAGATTTCGGACAAAGTTCTGCCTCTTGCAAAAGGGCTTGTAAAAGAAGATGCTAGCATACTGGAAATTGCTGAAAAGATTGAGAGCAAGATAAAAGAGCTTGGAGGGAAGCCAGCCTTTCCTGTTAACATTTCCATAAATGAAATAGCCGCCCATTATACTCCAGACATTAACGATACCTTAAGGATTAAAGCTGGAGATTTGGTTAAAATCGATTATGGGGTTCAAGTTAATGGTTATATTTGGGATAGAGCCTTTAGCGTTTTCATAGGAGAGAAAAAACATCCCTTGATAGAAGCAAGCGAAAAAGCGTTGAAAGAAGCTTTGAAAACAGTTAAACCTGGGGTAAAAGTTTTTGAAATTTCTGAAGTTATAGAAGATGTCGTAAGCTCTTTTGGGCTCAATCCTGTAAGAAATTTGAGCGGTCATGGCTTAGAAAGGTATAACCAGCATGCCTATCCTTCAATTCCCAACTCTAAAAACACCATTCAAGCTGAGATTAAGGATCAAGCTATAGCGATAGAAGTTTTTGTAACGGACGGCTCAGGATACGTGAAAGAATCTGCTCCTACTTTAATCTATAAGTTTAAGCAAGCTAAGCCTGTTAGAATGTGGGAAGCAAGGAAAATTCTTGAGAAAGCACAAAAAGATTTTGAACTCCTCCCTTTTGCAAAAAGATGGCTTAAGGACTTAGCTTCTCCTCTCAAAATAGATTTGGCATTGAGGCAATTGTTGGAAGTAGATGCGTTAATAGATTTCCCAGTCCTAAAAGAAATTTCTGGAGGTAGAGTTGCGCAGAGCGAAGAGACCATAATAGTCGAATGATTTTTAGCATAAAAAATCAATTAATAAAGGGATAGAATGGCTTTTTCGTATACAAACAAAAAAGGTATAACTTTTTGGCTGCACGAAAGAGAAGGAAAGGGAGGAGCGAAACTCTATTACTTTAGTAAGGACCCAGAAGGAGCTGTAGACTTGCCCGAAGGATTTGAAGTTATAGAGAATGAAAAGACTGGCTTACCTATGGTCAAGAAGAGACAGTAATTATTTGTTGTACTTACTCTTCACCCTTTGTCTGGCAGAGGTGAACTTAGCTAAAGAAGCGACAAGAAGAAAATTGCAATTGTTACATCTTCCGTGAGTTAGCTTAAGAACTTTCTTTTTGATCCTTTTTCCACATCTTGGACACTTAATAGATGCAACAACCATTATTTTGCCCTCTTTTTAATCCAGTAATACTCATTGTTGTCCTTATCAATTTTTTTCACAATTTTTTTCCTCCTAACCAAATCCTCTATATGAGCCTTAAGAGTATTTAGGGAGATTATCTTTTTTGTTTTCTCGTTTATTATAAAGTTAATCGAAAGGATTTTCAGAGGAACAGGAGATTCGTTCAGAACATCTAAAATCAAGGGCTCAAGGTCGGGATAAACGCTTCTACCTCTGCTCATAGAATATTATTTGTTTTGTGAGAATATAAAGGAATGGTAATCTTTCTTTAACCATCTTTCAGTAAATAATTGATTTTTTGGTAAAAGAAAGTTTAAAAGTGGGAATTTTAAAAAATTCTTGCGTTTAAATCCAAAAATAAACTGAAAATAGCTGTTTTAAACCAAGAAAAGAGAAAAGAATAAATTTCAGCATTCATAAAATATCAAATAGCCAACACTAGCCCCAGTTGGCGCAAATCAGGAGGGAAGAATTTGAGGAAGGATACGGCAAAAAACCTAATTAAGATAGTGAGATGCTTGAAACAAGCAGAAGAAGGATGGCTTTGGATAAGGGAAATTGCAAGGAGGTGCAACCTACATCACAAAACAGTTTCTCGTCTAATTAATAAGCATTTGCTTATGTTTGTAGATATCCAAAAATTTGAGCCATTCAACGTAATGATGGTAAGGCTTAAGCCAGGAACAGACATCTACGGTATTTTCAAGTTTTTGGACATAATGGAGAGATTGGGAAAAAATAAGGCCGAGAAAAGCTAAATATTTATTATGCCCTGCTTTTTCTGCTATAAAACAAGGGGTAAGATGAAAAAAGTTTGGTTTAGGGGTATGCGAATAGAAGTTTGCTCTGCTTGCTATAAGAAAAGGTTTGGATGAAACGAACCTTGTTTCCTTCTATAATCATTTTCCCTTTAACACGAGGAAAGCCTTTCCTAATATGAAGCCTTATTGTATCTAGGCTAACACCCAAAATTCTCGATAATTCAAGTAAATCGACTTCTTTACGTTCTTGAATTATTCTTTCCATTTTCCTGATCCTTTCTTGCATTCTTCTAACAGAATGGTGAAAAGGCAGCCTTCTAGGATCTAATTTAAGTGAGTCAAGGGAATCTAAAGTGGTAAAGGTAGTATTATCCCTATCTAGGCAGAAAATAACTATACCTAATTTCAAAAATACTTCTACCCATTCCCTGGAGAAAACTGATGGCCTATCAGGGAGCACTAGCCACAACTCGTCTACTTTGTGATGTATCTTTGCGAAGATTAATTGCCCCAAAGCTGTACTAAATTTCGAAGAATTAGTTAAAGTTTTAATTTCTACAGCAATTTTCTTTCCATTCCTTTCAATAATCAAATCTGGTGGTTTATTACAAAATTCCCTAATTACTTTGAACCCTTTATCTTCAATGAACTTCTTAAACTTCTCTTGAAGCTGAAACTCTTTCATCCACACCCCCTTTTTAAGATACTCCAGATAATTAATAAAACTAGATAAGAGGGAGTAAAATTCCGGTAAAAAATCGAAATCTCTAAAAATTTTCAAGATTTATCCAAAAAGCAACAAAATTAAGGTTTATAGGTAAAAATTTCAGCTAGATTGCTCGCTTGATTGATTGAAATGATTTGAATCACTTCGATCAAGTGTAACCCACCCTCTACCATTTCTTATGAAGCGCTTGATTGATGTCCTTTTTGCCATATGAGATAATAAACCTCTAAGCGCCGATTCAGAGATGTTTAATCTTGCAGCAAGTTCTGAATAGCTAATTTCTCCCACTTGCTTAAGAATTTCTAATATTTCATTCATTCTACGCGTAAGTGGTAACTTAGTTTCCATAGCCCTAATTTGAGTAAGTAGCTCAGATTTGACAGGCTCAGGGGCCTTTTGAGCAATTTCCTTTAAAGAGTTTAGGGCTTCTAAAATGGTTTCGAATCTCTTTTGCTCGTTTTCTTCATGTTCTTCTAACATCTTGATAAGCTGATCCCTAAGCTGAAGTGTAAACCAATCCTTTGTTATCATCTGAGATTCAATCCTAGTTAGTGATGACTCTATTTCTTTTAAAGCTCTTCCTGCGTATCCAGCAGCCAATCCTAGTTGTAGAGAGTCTTTCTCTAGCTCAATCGAAGATTTTTCTTGCTGGCTGATTTGGTGATTGATTGATTGATTGATTTGAATCAGATTTGAATCAGATTCAAATGATTGATTAGGTGATTGATTTGATTCGAGCGCTGATTGATCTGATTGAAGCGCTTCTTCTTTTGATTTTCTTCTAAAGATCTGGCGCAAAAACTTTATTAAACCCATAATTTACTATTGTTTTTCTCACTATTTAACTTTTTCGATAATTCTCACTTTAATTAAGGAAACGAATCTTTCCTCTAATTCTCACTTTCTATTAGAGGGGAAGTACAAGGCAGTTTTGTAGCTCTTTCCTTTTTAACTCTCACTTTCAAATTCGAAATATTTCCTCTACTGAAAAATATCTTTTATTTTATATTTGAA
>CAYYER010000007.1:0-13923 GCA_964471045.1 uncultured archaeon
AAATTTGCTCAATCTAGGCTAATAACTGGCGCAAATTGTTCTGGAAAAAGCTCTTGAAAACTTAAAAATTTTCTTCGTAAAAAGTTCGTATAAGAAACATTATGTCTACTTGTGATGAAAAATATATTTTTTAGTGAATAGATTGAAAAGATTTGGAAAGTGCGCCAACTATGGAGAGATGCTTTTGAGCTCTTTGATCTTTTCTTCAAGAAATTTTTCAATCTCCTGAGAAGGTTTTAGCCCAACTTCCTAAATCTAGACTGTGGAGAAGAGTACTTTTCTTTGGAAGGACTTTCTAAAAGGATTTGTAACAAGCTTAATCATATCCTTGATAATTATTTTCATAATCCTCTGGATATTTTTTAGAGTTGCATAAGTATGAGTAAAGAATTTAACATTGGATTATTGATGGGTTTTCTTACAGGAGTGATAATATTTATTTTAATATTATTATTCCAAAAGCCACTTCCATCTCTACAAGCAAAGGAATGTAAGGCAAGATTTGTTTCATGGTGTTATGATTGTCTTTCCCGGGGTTGGCCAGCAAGAATAGAGGAATCTCCTATCTTACCTATTGAAATTAATATATGCATGAAGAAGTACTTTGGCGTAATTTTTCCAAAAACCACAGATTGCAAGTATGCACAAAAAGTTTGTGAAGAATTTGGTGTTTCATAGTTCAGATCATCGTTTCGAAAAAAAGAAACTAATCACGACTAATTTCAGGAATGAAATTCAGCAAGATAGGTTTAATATCAATTATTGACTAAATTTTTCGCTAGCATCCTTTAAAAATTAATTTAAATTCTGATTTTTCAAACTTTAAATTAATGAATTGGCTGAGATATTTAAAACCCACACCATGGAAGTTGATTATAGCCATTCTACTTTTCTTTCCGGTCTTTCTATTCTTTTATGATGGGTGCTATGGCTTCCATGCTTTATTTCCTATGCAGTACTATAAGTGTTGTAAGGAGATGGAAAAGAACGAAAATCTGACCAAATGCTGCGAAGAGATAGAAAGAAGAGAAAATCCAAAATTATTGAATTATTGCCTAAGTTGGCATGATTTTATGAGCGACCTAATTCAATGTTGTGGAAAAAATTTAGAAAAAATTTGTGAAGAAGTAAAGAAAGAGGAAATCATTAGATCTTTCGATTGTTTGATGGTATCTATTTCTCCTCTTTATCTCTTTTTGGGATATTTAGTTTCTTGCCTGTTTTTTGGATTCAAAAAATCGGCATAATTTCTTAACGAATTTTTTTCTCAATGTTTCAGATAATTTTTAACTTGAAAGTTAAACTAGTAATCTTGAAATAAACTTATGAAAAATGTTTAAGCTCTTTTCGATGTCCTTTTTTCTTTCTTTTTTCCATCAATAGAATAAAAAGTGCTATCAGAATAAGACCAAAAAGGATAGTGCCTAGGACTGTTAAATCTCGCGAGAGTTGTTCTCTCAAAAATGAATAATCCTCTACATAACAATTCATTACCCAATTGTCTATTCTCTCTGGACGATAGCCTGATTTCCAAATACTCTCCTCTTTCTTCTTAGAATAAGGAAAGATTTCACATCTGTAATAATTGGCCAAAGAACCATTTTTTACCAGATCAAGAATGGGTGTTATATCTTCTTTGCAATAATTATTTAAAGAATAAAATCTTGTGTCATTTACATATCTGTTGTAACGAAGATCCTCAATCCCCCAGCTACGAATTGCTACATAAACCTCAGGATATTTATCTTTTGAAATAAGAAGAATATGACCTGTAGTTGCATTTATATTTTTTTCAGCAAGAAAGGTCTCGTTTATACTACAGAATAAGTAAATGCCTGGTGGGAGGATAGGAAATGCGGAGAAACTGGTTATAGTTAATAAAAATAAAATAAAGCCTATGAATATCTTACTTTTCATAATTGAGTTTTTACTTTAGGAAAAGAAAAAATTAAACCCTCTTTTTCCATAAAAAATTTCAAGTTGATATAGATTTAGAAAAAGAAATTACATCTTAGGCTATCTTTCTTAAATCTATAACTTTAGCAGTTTCAAAAGCACTATATCTTATAAAAAACTTTTTATTTTTAACCCTTTAGAAAACTTTTATGAAAAATTTAAAGAAAACTTTAGAAAGATGTTCATTGCACATTCAAGAATTGTATAAAGAAAAGGATTTAGGCCTTCCTGTAATTACGGTTTCTGGGAGTGCCGCAGGTATTTACAAACCAGAACTGTTTGGAACTTACATATTCAAAAAGGGAGTTGGAGATTTAGACTTGTCAGTTACTCATCCCGGAGTGAGCGGGGACATAAATATCAAAGGAGTAATAAACATATGGTTGAACTCTTACGATCAAATTCTTTCCATACCTGCAGCAGCCTATTCCTTGGATAAAAGAATATCCTATTATTTAACCCCTCTCGATAGAGTAAACAAAGAAGCAAGAAGAATGGCTGAAATTACTAGCAGAAGCTTGGAAAGTTATTTGCACCCATTTGGAACTTACGAAGAATTAACAGGGAAATTTTTGAATGAGTCTACTAGAATGTCTCTCAAACGAATAAACTTATTCAATCTTATGAAAGCGATTGAGTATACTCATGGTAATCTTTTTATTAAATATAATAATGGGTATGGCATAACGCTCCACGATCTCTTCAAATATCTGGGTAGTATTTGTACCTATTGGATATTTAAAGATGAATCAAGCCTTTTACCAAGAAGGGATGCTATCGAAGAATTGTCAAAAAATTCTAAAAGAGTTGAAGAATGTTGGTACTACATTCGAAGGAAATGGGATGAAGGTGAGATAACAGTCAAAAATCCGAAAGAAATTGAGGGGTTCATGGGAAAGTGTTCTAAGTTTTTGCCGAAGTAAGACTAATACACTACTACCTAACTATACAGAAGAGCAAATGAATTGGAGACAAGAGTAGATGCTTAGAGCAATACAGCGTGTTTCAGGTAAAACTGCTAAACCTTTTTTTCAAACAATAAAAAACTTCAGAAACCTTAAGTATTAATCATTTGGATAAGGGAAATATTTAAAATTCATGAGGAATATATTATTAGACATGAAAAAGAGAGCTAAAGATAAACTTTGGATGAACGGTTTTTTGGGATTCTTAGGCTTCCTTGGATTCGAAGCTCTCAAATTGCACAATCCTTGGTACTTGTTTTACTTCTGTTTCTTTACATTCTTTGCCCATTTCAAGTATCTCAAAGAAGAGTTCAAATATTTGGGTTTGCTTGGTGTGGTTGGATTGATCGTGGCAATACTCGGTGTTATAGGAGTCGTGGAAGTATAGATGGTTGAAAATAAAGTGTATGTAGCATTCGGATAATTGGGTTAATTTTAGCTGTTATTGGCGGTATGGTATCAATCTTCTCAGGAAAAACGGGAGGCTCTCTTTGGTAATGGAATCGCCGTTGTATGGGTAAATTTTCATGGAGTATATCATGGGAATAGAAAACAGAAAAAAATAATGCGTACGTATTCGTTATACGTATAACATTAAATTCCTAATTCATCCTTTATTCGTGAATAAACTTTTGAAAAGAAATTTTCATCGTCAAACCTTTCGTCTATCTCTACTTTATACTTTCTTAAAAAGTCGTAGATTGAAGAAATGATTGCTCTAGTTACTTCTATCCCTTCTTTTTCAAGATTCTCCAATACCATCCTACCGAAATACATCAATGGTATCTCATGCACCCTACAGGGCACAATTAAAATTAGAAGTTAAGAAATTTATTTTTATTCAAGCTCGTGCAAGATAATATGTCTTCTGTACTCATAGAAATTCAAGAATCTTCGCTTGCACTTATGACAAAAATAAATTCTCCACTTCATCTTAAGCCAGTTTTGGAATGACATAAGTAAGTTTAAATCAAAAACCTATTTAAACTTTTTCAGGAAGGATCTAAGCTCTTTCTTGCAATAATCTTTTAAACTTTCTTCTATCACTTCACTCTGGGGTATGGAAGCCAAGGCATTCGAAATTTTTTCGTCAACTATTTTATTGACTAAATCTGCATCCAAGGAAGGCGTTTCTATTTCAAGGTATCTCCTCTTTCCCAATCTCTCGAAGGGTATGAGGATTAGGTACTTGTCTTTCTTCTTTGAAATGGATGGTGAAAGAATAACAGGAGGAGTGTTTAACCTTTCGTACAATTCTCTTTTCCTCCTTTGTAAGTCAAGAGTTTTGTGTTTGTCGCATGCCCAGCTTTTTCTCCCTCCAGGAAATCCTTCCTTTAGTTGGGCATAACCGACTGTAGTCACTTCTCTGAGCGTTCCGTCTTTCATTTTTGTGCTGTACCTCACATTACCAAATACTTCAACTTCTTCCTCGCCTTCGCTACAAGCTTCCATTTTCCAAATCCTATCCTCGTATAAGCTTAGTTTAGCATATTCAAGAAGTATCTTATCCTCTTCGGTTAGAATAAAAATTCCATGGCTCTTCCTATCTTCTCCTCTTACTCGAATGCTCATAAAAAGTTATTGCTGAAGAAAAATTTAAATAGTTTTTCGTTTCATTTTCTTTCATGAATTTATGCAAGGCTAAAGAAGAAGTTAGTAGCATCGAAGAATTGATGGAAAAATCTAGGAAGTCTAAGCTGGAGAAGGTTATAATTTCTCCCTATATAGTAGGAATGGAAGAGAGGTATTGGCTTCCTTGCTTGAGAATTGAAACGGAAAAGTATTTGTACCAAAGGATGGTCACGAAGAAATTCTTGAAAGAAGAGGTAAGCGAAGTCGAAGAATATATGGAAAAGCTTGCAAAGAGTCTTGGGAATTATTTCTTGAAGAACAACTTTCTAGTCGTTAAAAGGCCGTTGAAATACAAGGATAAAGCCCCGAAGAGGATGAAGGATGAAGAAGCCGACTTCTACATACTATCTCCCTTCCTGGATAATTCAAAAAATTCTCAAGGATCTAACGCTAAGGAAAGAAAGTAATTATACGAACTTCTAATATTTAAATATGGAAGAACTCAAGAGGTTGGAAAATGAGCTGAGGCTGAGAGGTTTCTCTCAGCATACAATTAACTCTTACGTCTATTGGAATAAGGAATTTTTAAAATTTGCGAAGAAAAAACCGGAAGAAGTGAGCGAGGATGACATAAAGAGTTATCTTGCGGCTAAAATTTCTTCGAACGTTTCTCCCAAATCTCTTGTTCTAATCAAAGCTGCCTTGAAATTTTTCTATGATGAAGTTTTGGGAAAAGCTATAGTAAAGCTTAAAACACCCAAAGTTCCAAGAAAACTACCTACTGTTTTAACCAAAGAAGAAATTAAGGCTTTGATAAAAGCTTGCAAGAATAGAAAGCATAAGCTCATCCTAATGCTGCTCTATTCCTCCGGCTTAAGATTAAGCGAGTTAATTAACCTTAAAGTTGGTGATTTGGAGTTGGATGAAAGAATAGGATGGGTGAGAGGAGGTAAGGGAAAAAAGGATAGGATATTTCTGATTTCAGAGAAACTTGCAAAAATCTTGAAAAAATACATAGAAAAGAATCGGAAGAAAAGGGATGACTATTTATTCGCTGGAAGAAACGGAAAAATTTCAGCCAGAGCCGTTCAAAAGGTCGTAAAACTCGCTTCCAAGAAAGCTGGAATAGAGAAAAGAGTATCTCCGCATACCCTAAGGCATAGCTTTGCAACCCATTTGCTCGAAGATGGGATAGATATAAGAAGAATTCAAGAGCTTTTGGGGCATGCAAACCTAAGCACAACCCAAATATATGCGCATGTTTCGAGGGAGGAATTGAAGAAGATTAAAAATCCTTTAGATAGGATTATTTAATCTTGGAAAGCTTGATCAAAACTCCTTCTATGGCATGGGCCAGCTCTTCTCCAAGCTCGGTTAATCTTATAATCTTAATCCTTCCCTTTCTTTCAAATTCAACCAAGCCAAGCCTTCTGAATTGGTCTAGAAGCTTTACTGTGTGAGAATAAGTACAATCAACTTCCTTTGAGAGGACTGTAGCATACTTGGGCCCTCTCTTTAAGCTAATCATGAGCTTGACTGGCTTCGCTCTCAAGAAAAGCCTAAATCCTGGTTTTTCCTTTGCCATTCCCTCACTTTAATTATAATATTAAACCAAATCCTATTTATATTTGACGACATAATTATTTAAGAATATATTGGTGGAAGGATGTTCATCCTAAGACCTCCTGCAGTAGCCGGAACCTTCTACAACTTAGACCCAGAGATGCTCAAGAAGCAAATAAATTCTTGCTTTAAGCATAAGCTCGGTCCAAAGACTATGAAAAAAGAAAAGATTTTGAGTGCGATAGTTCCGCATGCCGGCTACGTTTATTCTGGACCCGTAGCTGCTTGGGTTTATTCGAGAATAGAAAAAGCAAATTATGTAATAATAGGCCCAAACCATACTGGGGTTGGGGAGAAATTTGCTTTGATGAAGAATGGCTTGTGGAAAACTCCTCTCGGTGAAGTTGCGATAAGCGAACAAATGGCTGAAAAGATTAAAAAAGAGTGTAAGATTTTGGAATATGATGTTCTAGCTCATCAGTATGAGCATAGCATAGAGGTTCAACTACCGTTTCTTCAGTTTAGATTTGGGAGCGATTTTAAATTTGTTCCCATTTCTATTCTAAACGAATTTGCAGACGAAACTCTGCTAGAAAGCTGCAAGCTTATAGGAAAGGGTATAGCAAACGCTATCAAAAGCGAAAAGGATAGATGGATAGTTTTAGCCAGCTCAGATTTTTCTCACTATGTTCCGCACCAAACTGCAAAAAGGATCGATAAAGATTTGATCAAATCCATAATCAGACTGAACTCGAAAGAATTTTTTGAAAAGATAAACGAAAAGGATGCAAGCGTCTGCGGCTTTGGACCTATAGCTATTGCAATAGAAGTTGCTAAGAATTTGGGGGCAAAAAGAGGAAAGCTGCTAAAGTATGCTACTTCAGGAGATATAACCGAAGAATATGGGGCAGTAGTTGGGTATGCGGCAATCATACTTGCTTGAGTAAGGGAGTATAAGGTCTTTTGGTTAGGTTTCTTAGTTCTTCTATGCTAGCCTCATAGGTTTCAAAAGACTCGTTCAAGGCTTCCAAAACCTCTCTTTTTCTTCCGGTTTTAACCAGAATGTTTTGGAGTATGGAAATATGCTTAGGCGTGGATTCGCTGAGCTGCTCTAAAACAGAAGTTACCACTTTCTTTTTCTTCCTCGCAACCTCGATTTCTCTTCTTGCTTCTCTAAGCTCATTTTTATACTCCCTCAAAATTTCCTTTAATTCTTTAAGTTTACCCTCACTCGCCAACCACTTGGCTTCCTTCAGTCTCTCTTCAGCTAATTCCAAATGTTTTCTTGCTCTTTCAACATTACCTCTGATCAAAGCCAGCAAAAATTTCTCTCTTGCTCTTTTAATTCCATAAAACATTTGACCAGGATATGCATCGACAGTCATCACGAAGTAAAGCGAGGAAAATATTAGAAACGAAAGAGCTAGAATGGCTATCCATCTATAAGATTCTGGATGCAAAACTTTCTTTCCTTCTCTAGTTAGCTTGTAATAAACCCATTTTCTACCTGGCCTTTCTATTCTTTCAACCAAATTTGATTTTCTTAGAATTTCTAGATGCTCAGAAATTGTTGTAACATGCTTTTTAAGCAATCTTGAAAGTTCGGAAGCTGTCATCTGTCTTTCTTCTAAAGCTTTTAGGATCTTTACCCTAGTATCTACAGTTATAGTTTTAAGCAAATCTTTTGAAACTTTAAGCTCATCTTCCATAATCAAACCCATTAGAATAGTTAAATTTAAGCTTTAAAAAGATTTAGGGTCTAGACCCAAAAAAATCTTAAGTTAATTTAAAGCTTTTCTTTCATTCTTATTCTAGGTGAGGAAAAAATGAATAAGAAAATAGTTGCAATCCTTATCGCTTTGATAGGAAGCGCTAGCATAGGAACGATAGCAGCAGCACAAACTTTTTCGAGGGAAATGATTCCACCTTACCATTACTACAGAGAACCCAAAGTGATGCTGGCAGAAGGTGTAGCGTTCGATAAAGAGAAAAATGAATCGAAACAAGTAATCTTTCTAGTCATGAAGTACGGAGAAGAAAGGCATAACTATCTAATAGTAGGGGAAGAGGTTTACAAGCTAGAGAAGGTAGAAAGCTACAAATTAGGCCCAGGAACGAAAGTAATTAAGTATAAGGGCGAAGATGGGAGTATATTGACAATCTTGATTCAAAGATTTGGCTGGCGAATAGCGATTTCAGGAGATTTCAAGAATTATCTAATGGTCTTCAAGCCAATGCATTACTATTCAAAACCAATCTATGAGATCAAAAGAACTCAGGAAATTAAACCATTGATGGGAAAGATTAGAGAGATAGGCGAAAAAGAAGGGATGAATCTAACTTGGCTTGAAGAAAAAGCAGGACCAGTAAAAGAATGGGTTGAGTAAATTTTCTTTTTTTTCTATTTTTAATTTAGGAAAATATTTATTCGACCATTTCAAATCATAATTGGTATGAAAGAATTGATTTTGAAGCATGCATTAATAAATGCTATACAGCATGAGGGTAAAGCAGACTTTCAAGCTGTCTTGGGCAAAGTTATAGCAGAAAAACCAGAACTTAGAAAAAAGATTAAAGAAATCGTTCCAAGGATAAAAGAAGCCATTGAAGAAGTAAATTCTTTGAGCTTAGAAGAACAAAAAAAGCGAGCTGAAGAACTTGGAATTGAAGTCGAGAAGAAAAAAATCAAGGAGGAAAAGAAGCTGCCGCCCTTACCTCAAGCTCAGGTAGGAAAGGTAGTGATGCGCTTAGCCCCGTTTCCTTCAGGACCTTTGCACATAGGGAATGCGAGAATGGTTATCTTGAATGATGAATACGTAAAGATGTATAAAGGAAAACTCTTGCTCGTGATAGATGATACGATTGGTTCAGAAGAGAAATTCATAATCCCTGAGGCTTATGATCTGATAATAGATGGGTTGAAATGGTTAGGCGTTAAGTGGGATAAACTTATATACAAATCGGATAGGTTAGAAATCTTCTATGAGTTTGCTGAAAAGTTGATCAAAAAAAATTTAGCTTATGTTTGCGAATGCGATGCTGAAACTTTGAGAAAGAATAGAAAGGAAGGGATAGAGTGCGAGCATAGGAAGCAAAGCATAGAGGAAAACCTGAAAAAATGGAAGGCAATGCTAGCCGGCAAATATAAAGAGGGTGAGGCCGTTCTAAGACTCAAAACCGATATGAAGCATCCGAATCCTGCTTTTAGGGATAGGGTTTTGCTAAGGATAGTGGAAAGAGAGCATCCGAGAGTTGGAAAGAAGTACAGGGTATGGCCTATGCTTGAATTCTCCTGGGCTGTAGACGATCTAATGCTCGGAATAACCCATATCCTAAGAGGAAAGGATCTGGTAATGGAAGATATGGTTGAAGAATTCATCTGGAATAAGCTTGGTATTAAGCAAAAGCCGAAATTCATTCATTATGGTCTTTTAAGTATAAGGGAAGCTAAGCTAAGCAAGACCGAAGCAAGAAAAGCTATAGAGAAAGGTGAATATTCTGGATGGGATGATCCAAGAACTTGGAGTTTGCAATCTTTGAGGAGGAGAGGAATTCAGGCAGAAGCGATAAGGAAGTTTATATTAAACTTGGGTTTAAGCCTGTCCGACGTAACCATTCCAGCTGAAATCTTGTATGCTGAAAACAGAAAGCTCATCGACCCTCTAGCGAATAGATATTTCGCAGTTTTAGAACCTGTTAAAATTTCAGTAAGAAATGCCCCAGAGGTTAAGGAAGCGGAAGCTCCCTTACACCCAGACTTTAGGGAAAGAGGTTGTAGAAAGATTCCTGTAAATTTAGGGAAAATTTGGGTCGAAAGGGATGATTTTGAAAAGTTAAAAGGTAAGGAAGTTGGACTAATCAATTTGTTTACAGTTAAATTGGATAAAGAGGCTGAATTTGTCAGCGAAGAAATAAGGTTTGAAGATCCGAAGATTCAATGGGTTTCTGAGCCGAACGTAAAAATAAAAATTGTAATGCCAGATGGTAGGATGGAAGAAGGAATAGCTGAGCCAGAAGTTAAAAACTTAAAGGAAAATGATTTAATTCAGCTAGTTAGAATTGGCTTTGCTAGGGTTGACCGAGTAAAAGATGGAATAGTCTTATACTTTGCACATAAATGAGTATGAAATTTAATAGAAGCATAAATTGATAATAGATGGTTGTTCTTTCTTGAATTTACTCAATTCCAATTATTTTCCCTACCCCATACTCGATAAAGTTTCCTCCATATCCCTCTCTGAAAGCCTCTCTTACTGGATCGCCCGTGCAATGGGATGGGGCAACCTTCTCTACTTGCAGCTTTCTAAATTCTTTAACGCAAGATATAGGAGGATGATGAAATCCTCCCAAAACCATGTATACCCTATCTCTTTTCATCAATTCCTTAGCCTTCTTCACGACATTCACAATTCCTGGATGGGCACAGCCTGTAATGACAACCAATCCTTTTTTCGAATCGATGATCAAGGATTGCTCCTCTGGAGGTCCATAAAGTTCTCCAGTCGTATAGATGAACTCAGAAATTTTCTCTGGAGCCGAAATTTCCACATACTTAGCTCCTTTCTGGATTATCATATTTTTAATGGATCGGGGGAAGGAGCTTGGGATGAAAACTGTGACATCGCTGTTTTTCTCCAAAAAGCCTTCTAATCCTCCTACATGGTCACCGTGGATATGGGAAATGACTACTTTCTTGATTGAAGCAGGGTCTATACCCAATTTTTCCATGTTAAAGAGCAGGATTTCTGAATCTCCTCCTGTATCAAATAGTATCGATTCGTTAGGAGTTTTGATCAAGGTAGCAAATCCCCAGGCAGCTTTCAGCCTTGGGTCTATTTGATAGTTATCGTAGACGGAAACTAAAGTTATTTCTGGTTTGGTTCCTTTTGATTCAATAAAAGTCTCTGGTCGGGCTGCTTCTTTAGTTTGAATCGAAGACCAAATTATTAGGTATGCTAAAACTAAAATTCCTACCAACATTAAAGTTTTGGGATTCATGCAATCTACTTCTTAGCATACAGCAGATAAGCCGCCACTCTCTTTCCTTGTATAGAGTTTCCCAGCTTGGCATAATGAAGTTATAGTTTTCAGGCTTAAATTTTTGGCAGCTAAATTTTAAGCAAAACATATATAAATCTTCTAGAATCTATAATTGATAGTTAGATGAGGTGATGGAATGCCGAAGAGTTATGTAAAGTTTGAGGTTCCAAAAGAATTGGCTGACAGAGTTTTACAAGCTGTTGAAATGGCAAAGAATACTGGAAAGGTTAAAAAAGGGACTAATGAAACTACCAAGGCTGTGGAAAAAGGTTTGGCAAAGCTAGTTATAATAGCTGAGGATGTAGAGCCCGAAGAGATAGTGATGCACTTACCAGCTTTGTGCGAAGAGAAAAAAATACCCTATGTTTATGTGCCGAGCAAAGCTGAGCTGGGAAGAGCTGCTGGAATAGATGTGGCCGCGGCTTCAGCCTGCATAATCGAGGAAGGAGAAGCAAAAGATTTGGTAAAAGAGATTATAGAAAAGGTAAACGAGCTTAAGAAGTGAAGTAAATGCAAGATGCTTACCCTGCTGAGGTAGTACAGATAATAGGTAGGGCTGGAGTTAGGGGTGTTACTCAAGTAAGGTGTAAGGTTTTGGAAGGACCCGATAAGGGAAAGGTTTTGATAAGGAATGTTATCGGGCCTGTGAGAAAGGGAGATATTCTGATGCTAAGAGAGACTGAGATGGAAACTGCACCAAAGCTTATGGAGAGGTAGTCCCATGAAATGCAGCTTTTGTGGAAAGAGTTTTAAGCCACCCAAGGGCAAAATGTTTGTAAGGTTAGACGGGAGCATACTGTATTTCGATAGCTCGAAGTGTGAAAAATACTATTTTATGGGAAGGAATCCTAAAAAGCTTAAATGGGCAAGGAAAAAATAGGTTTGTGATTTAAGTGAGGGTTGGGGTAGAATTTAAGGATAAGGATATTCATACTATTATCCAAATTTTGAATTCCAATGTTGGAAAGGAGATTAGGATAGATGACTTACTAGTGCAAGCTCTGATGAAGAACATATGCTCTTCTGACCTGGTTTTTCTGGTTCTCCAAAGGTTGGAGGAGGGAAATTATATCAAAGGGAAGAGGGGTTCTCTTTTGGTTAATGAAGAGATTGAAAAGGAAGAAGCTGAAAAAATTTCAAGAATTATTCTAAACAAGATCTCAAGATCTAAGAAGCTCTTTGTCACACCTTTGGAAGTAGGAAAATTTTTCCAATGCCCAAGAAGGCTATTCTTAGAAAAGGTTGTCCTTTCAAGACAGTATAAAGAGAGAAAAGGGAAGACTTGGGATGGAGAAGCTATTCATCTGGCAGTAAACATCTTCATCAAAAATTTAGCTAAGATGCAGATAGAACAACTCATGGAGGAGGCTGCCAGAAGAGCTGTAGAAAAGTTCAAGGAAAGAGTAACCATTAGGAAGGGTGAGATAATAGACTTTCTAGAAAGATTTTACGAGCTGATAAAAAAAGAAGGTTTCTCTTATATTTTCACCGAAAAAACTTTTGAATCCATTAAAGTTGGGTTGGTAGGAACCCCGGACATAGTTGGGATTAAAGCGAGCGAAATAATTCCAATAGATATCAAGCTTGGAGAATTGAGCAAGAAAGGGGTAAAGGAGGAGCACTTGTTGCAAAGCGTTGGGGAAAGCATTTTGGTTGAAGAATTTTTCAGGAAAAAAGTAAGCTTTAGTTATTTGATTTACTTTGGTTCAAAATCCTTGGTTAAGATTAAGCTCACAAACGAGCTTAGAAGAAAGTTCTTGAATTATAAAAGGGGTATAGAAAGGATGTGCAAGCTTGGAAGGATTCCTGGGAAAGGTAAGCTACCAAACCTGGAAAGGAGGGTTTGTTTGGGCTGCCATGTAAGGCCAAGCTGCGAAAATATAGAAATGCTGAGAAGGATTAGATAATTCCTCTGTCTAAATCCAAGGCTTAAGGCCTTTTTTATCCCTAAGAGAATTTTCAAGACTTCTTGCCATCCTATGGACCAAAAGATTAATCGCTGGATCATCTTCTGGATAGTTATGCTTTCTCAAGTAACAATATTCAAAAATTTCATGAATTAGTGCTGTCTCTATATCGTACTTCGGAGAAAGGCGACAGATTTTTTCCCTTTCTAAGTACCACTCTATCCTATAGAGATTCACCAGGATTTTTCTTTCTCTAAGGTTTCTTCTAAGGTCGTAACCATCTTTTGACCTTGTAAATTCTAGGCTTATTTCATCGGCAAAAATTCCCAACTCTGGAATGTTTTCTTTAATCCATTTCTTAGCCTTTTCAAACGCTTCTTTAACTTCAAGCTCCATCATTTTCATAGCTTCACCAAAAGAAGTTAAATTCTAATAAATTAGTAAGATATTTAATATTTGAGGGCCGGTGGCGCAATGGTAGCGCGCTCCCCTGGCTGAGTAACTTGAAAGGGAGAGGCTCCGGGTTCGAATCCCGGCCGGTCCATAAGAAATATCTTTATCCTTCAGAGCAATAACTAAACTTATGATAAAAATTCTAGGGGCCGGTCTTTCGGGACTCTCTGCAGCAATAAATCTAGCAAAGAATGAAAGGGAAGCTACAATCTTCGAGAAAGAAGAAAAAGTTGGAGTTGGGAAAAGCAATGCTCAACTGTTGGGAAATTGGGAAACAAAAAATGATATTCTTGATTTTCTCTCAGAAATAAACATAGATGTAAGGTATGAATCAAAGTTGGAAAAGATTGTATTGGTTGCGCCGAATTTAAAGAATAAGGCTGTAATTTATTCTGATGACATACCAGTCGGCTATGTCGTTCTAAGGAAGGGGGATAATTCGCTCGAAAATTTTCTTGCAAGAAAAG
>CAYYER010000008.1:0-790 GCA_964471045.1 uncultured archaeon
AGCCCAATTCCATAAAAATTTACTATTTCTAAGAATGCTAAGGGAAGAGCTGCTAGAATTATTCCAATAAGAAAGACTGGCTTGAAGTAGGGTATACCTTTTTTTCTTTCTAGCAATAGGCCTAACAAGATTAGAGAAAAGACTATGGAAAAAACAAAAACGTAAATCCCAGGAGTTACAAAAAGGTAAGAATTTAATATTCCCGCATCTTGCAAGACCCTTATTGCACCGCCAAAAACTATGTAGGGAGAAATTGCAAGAGCAAGCTTCTTATCGATTTTAACCTTAAGCCTTTTAAGAATTTTGAAAATTAGCAGGATTGCGAGGATGAAAATTATCCCATAGGTCAAGGTTTTTGGTATGTCATAGCCAGTTTTTTTTGGATGGAAGAAATAATCGAGCAAGGACATAACTTAAATTAATATTTTCTTAAGTTAAAAATCTAATCAATGAAAAAAGAAGTTTTGATTTGCTTGAGCTTAATTTCCTTAATATTCTTTTCTGGATGTACACTTCCTTGGAATCAGCCTCTCCCAACCTATAAAGATGATGCAATAACCATAGAAGACTATGCAGTTTCTACGACAGAGCCTTATGCGGGCAGTAGAGTAACGATTAAGTTTTTAATTCAGAATAACATAGAAGACCCGATCAAGGATGTAGAAGTTAAATTTTTCGACCTTTCTGGATTTTCTGACCCATCCTTGGATTGTGGCGACGGTATGCCTGAAGATAGTGTGACTTGTTATTTTAGCGAATTGGATAGTTTAGATTATAAACCAATCAAAAT